>CAMCZO010000010.1 GCA_945887955.1 Chitinophaga pinensis
CCATTGTTATGGCTTAAAGATATTAACAGGGCAAAGAAGAAAACTACTTTAATATGTGGGGGTAATGTCAAATTAAATCGAATAATTTTATTTAATCGTTCAAGTCATTACAAAGCTACAATACTTTAACATATTGCATAAAGATTTATTAATACAGATGGTTAAAAAATTACAATACTTTATTGTGCTACTGTCTACATTAATTGCATTTTCGAGCTTTAAATTTATAAATATTAAAGCGCCAAACGAAATAAAAATAATTGTTATTGATGCGGGGCATGGTGGAAAAGACCCTGGTTGCTTAGGAGCAGTATATAAAGAAAAAGACGTTGCGCTTGCGGTTGCCTTAAAATTCGGTAAATATATTGAAGAAAATTTTAAAGACATTAGAGTTATTTATACCCGAACTAGCGATGTGTTTGTTGATTTAGAAGATCGAGCGCAAATTGCAAATAAAGCAAAGGCCGACCTGTTTATTTCTATTCATTGCAATGCTGCCGGAACTGCCGTTATGGTAACCGATCGCAAAACTGGAAAAAAATTTCCTAAAACTTTTATAAATAAAAAAGGCAAACGGGTTGTGATAGAAACTACAAACCCCGAACCTTTTGGAACAGAAACATATGTAATGGGGTTAAAAAATGAAGAAGGAAAAATGAAGGTAGCCACTCGCGAAAACTCTGCTATTTTTTATGAAGACGATTATGAAAAAAAATACGGCGGTTTTGATCCCGAAAGCATCGAGAGCTATATTATTATGAGCAATTATACCTCGGCATATGTTATTCAAAGTGCCAATTTAGCTGTTAAAATACAGGCCGAATACATAAAAAAGGCTGGCCGTATTGATAAGGGGGTTCACCGACAAAGTATTTGGGTTCTTTGGCGCACATCAATGCCAAGTATTTTAACCGAAATAGGCTATTTAACCAACCCTTTAGAAGAGCAGTTTTTGGGGAGTGAAAAAGGACAAGAGTATCTTGCAAAAGCTTTGTTTAGGGGTTTGCGTAATTATAAAGATGAGTTGGCGGCAAATAAAATAGTTTATAACGATGAATTTGAAAACCAAAGCCCATTAGAAAACGAAAATATTTTAGCCGGAAACATTCCTGGACAAAAAAAATCAGACAAGAGCTCATTTTCTAATAAACCTATTACAGAATCTGTTTCAGAA
The DNA here is from genome assembly GCA_945887955.1 of Chitinophaga pinensis. Taxonomy (GTDB): domain Bacteria; phylum Bacteroidota; class Bacteroidia; order B-17B0; family Aurantibacillaceae; genus Aurantibacillus. The sequence continues at coordinate 1,175 of CAMCZO010000010.1, forward strand.
AATACAAATCCTGTTTTTCAAGCCAAAGATACTGTTGTTTTAGATAACTTAAATAATGATAAGGCTGCCACTGCTCAAGAAATTGCCTTAAATTTTAAAAAAAACAAACCTGCAGAGGTTGATGATAAAACAAGTTCTTTAGAGGCTACAAAAACAGAAACGTCTTTACCCAGTTTTAAAATTATAGAAAAAACAAACGAGGTTTATCTTGTTTTTAAAGTTCTTTTTGCTAGCAGTGGGTCGCCTATTGACTTAAAACAAGAAAAATATTCGGCAATAAAAGATGGTGTTTTTTTTATCGAAAACAAAGTTTTAAAATATACCTCGGGCAGTTTTGGCCTAATTGGAGAAGCCGTTGCGCATAAAGTATTTTTACGCAACAATGGGTTTAACGATTGTTTTGTTATTGCTTTAAAAAATGGCGAAAGAATCGATATAAACGAGGCAAAAAAATTAGTGGCCCCTTAATACAATCCCAAAAAAAAGTTATAAAATAAGTGCTAAAAAAATTTATATTTGCTAATCTCCGAGGTAACTTGCAGAAAAGCCAATAGGATTTATTACTTTTTTAATCTAATCTACTTATCTATAAGCTAGCCAAAACAACATCAGATATTAAATTATAGGAAAATATAAGTTTTTATTAATCTTTTTTTTCTTAATTTAACTTTACTAATTCTACTTTTTATATGCATAAAACAATACTTTTTAAAAACGAAAACCTTAGTTTTTATGATAAGGGTAGGGGTAGAGCGATAGTTTTATTGCACGGTTTTTTAGGATCTTATGAAATTTGGCAAGCAACTATTGACAATTTATCTAAAACGTATCGCATTATTGCTATCGATTTACCAGGTCATGGACAAACTCCATCATATGGTTATGTTCACAGCATGGAATTAATGGCAAAATGCGTTAAAAAAGTAACTGATTCGCTTAAATTAAAAAAATACGTTTTGATTGGCCATAGTATGGGAGGATATGTTGGACTGGCATTTGCAGATTTATTTCCTGATAATTTAAAAGGATTGTGTTTATTTCACAGCTCGGCTTATGAGGATACAATAGAAAAAAAGGCCGACCGTTTAAGAGCTATTAAGTTGATTAGAGCCAATAAAAATATTTATACTAAAGACACAATTATTAATTTATTTTCCGCTAAAAATTTAAAGTATTTAAAAAATGAAATTCAGTTTGCAGTCAAAATAGCAAAAAAAACGACTCAACGTGGAATGATTGCAGCTCTTTATGGGATGAGAGACCGACAAAATAGAGAAATTATTTTGGGAGTTGTTCAATATCCTATTATGATGGTAATTGGAGAGCACGATAATATATTGCCGTCTGAATTATTGATCGAACAGTCTAAACTTATTAAAAATAAAACAATTTTATATTTAGAAAACGATGGTCACTATGGTTTTATTGAGTCGCCAAGTAAAACCAATAAAAGTCTAAGAAAATTTTTAAGAATTTGTTTTTAATTTTTTTAAATAAACAAGAATTACAAACGTTGTTTTACTGCTTCAAATAAAATTATTCCAGAGGCAACCGAAACGTTTAGCGAAGCAATTTTTCCAACCATTGGAATTTTTACTTGAAGATCGCTTCGTTTAATATATTCATTACTTATTCCATTTTCTTCGCTTCCCATTATTATTGCAGTTGGTTTTTTAAAATCGACCTGATAAATTAAGGCATCTGTTTTTTCGTGGCAAGCAATAATTTGTACGCCACTTTCTTTCAAAAAGTCTAATGTGTTTTTTAAATTATCCTCTCTGCAAACTTTTACTCTATGTAAGGCTCCGGCACTGGTTTTAATAGCATCTCCATTTATTAATGCAGAACCTCTACTTGGTATAATTATAAAATCTACCCCTGCACATTCAGCCCCTCGTGCAATTGCACCAAAATTCCGCACATCTGTTACACGGTCTAATATTAAAATCAAAGGAACTTTACCTTTTTCATAAACAATAGACAATAATTCTTCTGCATTAAAATAGTTTATTTCAGTTAAATAGGCAATAACACCTTGATGGTTTTTATCAGTTAATTTTTTAAGTTTTTCGGTCGGTACAATTTGAATTGGAATAGTAACACCTCTTAAAGCTTGCCTTAATTGATGATAAAGTTCGTTTGATAAACCTTTTTGTATAAAAATTTTTTCAATTTCTTTTCCTGCTTCAACAGCTTCAATCACAGCGCGCATGCCAAATATTAAGTGCTCTTCATTCATAAAACAAATTACATCAAATTTTAAATATTAAACAAATTAATACAAATCTTAAAATACATTAAAATGATTAATTCAGTTTTGTCAAGTTATACTTTACTTGTATCTTTACATTAAAATTGAGAGATGGACGCGTTGTATCTTAAAGTAGAACAAGCATTAGACACCATTCGCCCCTATTTAGAGGCAGATGGGGGGAATGTTGAAATTATCGAAATTACCTCCGATAAAAAATTAAAAATCGAATTAATGGGAGCTTGTAAATCTTGTAATATGAGCCATATGACTATGAAATCAGGAATTGAAGAAACTATTAGAAGAGCAGTACCCGAAATCATTGAAATTATTTCTGTAAACTAATTATGAAGCTGATAACAAAACTTAGTCAAAGTAAAAAAACGCTATTTTCTATTGAAATTTTGCCACCATTAAAAGGTAAAAGTATTCAAAGTATATATGATGGAATTGACCCCTTAATGGAGTTTAAACCTGCTTTTGTAGATGTTACCTATCATCGAGAAGAATATGTTTACAGAAAACGCGATGGCGGTTACTTAGAAAAAGTAAGCATTCGCAAACGCCCAGGAACAGTTGGAATTTGTGCGGCCATAATGAATAAGTACAACGTTGAAGCAGTGCCACATATTATTTGTGGAGGTTTTACAAAAGAGGAAACCGAAAACGCGCTAATTGATTTGCAATTTTTAGGTGTTGATAATGTTTTAGCATTAAGAGGTGATAGTATTAAAACAGAACCAGCCTTTGTGCCAGAACCAGGTGGACATGCATATGCAATTGACTTGGTAAAACAAATCGCCGAAATGAATAAATCAATTTATTTAGATAGTGAGATGAAAGACGCTGCTCCGACTAATTTTTGTGTGGGAGTTTCATGTTATCCTGAAAAACATTTTGAAGCACCAAATATAACAAGTGATATAAAATATTTAAAAGCGAAAGTAGACGCTGGAGCAGAATATATTGTCACACAAATGTTTTTTGATAATTCTAAATATTTCGAATTTGTAAAATTATGTCGCGAAAATAACATTAACGTTCCAATTATTCCGGGTTTAAAAATTTTAAGCTCTAAACAACAAGTAACTAGTCTTCCGAAAATTTTTCATATCGACATCCCTCAAGCATTTTATGAAGCCTTAGAAAGTTGTAAGGATGATAAACAAATAAAAGAAGTGGGTATCAAATGGTGCATTGAACAAAGTAAGGAATTATTAAAAGAGAATGTACCCTGCCTTCATTACTATACCATGGGCGCTTCAGAAGCAACACGAGCAGTTGCAAAAGAAGTTTTTTAGGTTTATATTTTATCAATTAAATTTGTTTAATGGCTTTCGATTTTTATAATGGCGAAGTATTGTTAATTAATAAGCCTTATACTTGGAGCAGTTTTCAAGCAGTTAATAAAATTAAACACGCTATAAAAAATCATTCTTCGCTCATTCTGGAAGGAAAAAAGGTAAAACCAAAAGTAGGTCACGCTGGAACATTAGATCCCTTAGCAACAGGTTTATTAATTGTTTGTTCAGGAAAAAAAACAAAAACTATTAATGAACTCATGGGATTAGAAAAAGAATATACCGGCACTTTTTATATTGGCGCAACCACTCCTTGTTTTGATTTAGAAAAACCAATTGATAATACCTTTCCAATTAATCACATTACAAATGAGCTTTTGCTTTTAACTGCAAAAAGTTTTTTAGGTTTTCAGCAACAAGTCCCTCCAATTTATAGCGCTGTTAAAATAAACGGAAAACGCGCTTATGAATTTGCTAGAGAAGGTTTAGAAGCCGAAATAAATTCACGTGAAATAGAAATTAAAGAATTTGAATTAACACAAATTAATTTACCTTTTGTTGATTTTAGAATTATTTGTAGTAAAGGAACATATATAAGAAGTTTGTCAAGAGATTTTGGATTGGCTTTAAAAAGCGGCGCTCATCTCACTAAACTCATTAGAACAAGAATCGGTGACTTTAGCCTTACTCATGCAATAACACCTCAAGAATTTTCTGAAAATATATATATTTAAATATTTAAGAAGTGTAAAAACTCATTAAATTTATCGTCTATTCCTTTTGTAAAATCTAAATTCTGATAACTGGCTTTTACCGAATAATTATATCGATTAAAAGTTTGTAATATGGCCGATAAGTTTTCTCGATTTACTTTTATGGTAACTTCTAATTTTGTGCTATCAGGATTTGAAGAAACATGTAAACTTAAAATTTTAGCATCGTTGCCCTCAACAATGTTACCAATTTGAGTAACAGAGTAATCATTTTGATTAAGTTCCAACACAATTACTCCACCCGGATTTTGAACCGAAATCATAGTACTTAAATTTTGTACAATTCCTTTATGCGAAATGCATCCCTTATATAATTCTTTATCATCAATAACCGGAATTAAACTTAAATTGAGCCCACTCATTAATTTTACAACATCATAAGCATGTTGATAATGATGAACTAAAGGCCGCATCATATGAATTTTACTCTCATTAATTTGTGCTTGTGGATTATCAAAATCCAATAAATCTGTTTCAGAAATTAAACCAACCAATTCTCTATTATTTACAACAGCTAAGTGCGAAACTTTAAATTGTTCCATCCAATCTAATGCTAAAGACACCGTGTCTGTAATTTTAAGTGGTGGAATTTCGTCGGTTATTAAATCGTTTGCTAACATTTTGCTTTTGTCAAAAGTAGTAAATTAATTAGTTTTGCTTAGATTTAGAAAAAGAATTTTAATGATAACAAAGTTAAGTGTAAATATTAATAAAATAGCCACCCTTCGAAATGCTCGAGGAGGTAATATCCCTAATCTATTAAAAATGGCTATCGATATTGAACGTTTTGGCGCTCAAGGCATAACTGTGCATCCAAGGCCAGATGAACGACATATTACTTATAAGGATGTTTATGAATTAAAAAAATGCCTCACTACCGAGCTAAATATAGAAGGTAATCCACAAGAAAAAAAATTTATCGATTTGGTTTTAGAGGTTAAGCCTCATCAGGTTACTTTGGTTCCTGATCTTTCTAATCAAATCACCAGTAATCATGGATGGAATACCTTAACTCACGTTAATTATTTAAAAGACACGATCGCCTTATTTAAATCTCACCATATTCGAACATCTATTTTTGTAGACGCAGATACAGCCATGATTGAAGGCGCTAAATTAACTGGCACCGATAGGATTGAATTATATACCGAAGAATATGCTCGCCAGTTTGAATTAAATAAAGAATTGGCAATTTCACCCTATTTAAAAGCAGCAAATATTGCCCAACAATTAAAATTGGATATTAATGCAGGACACGATCTTAACCTACAAAACCTAAAATATTTTAAACAAAAATTACCATCTTTATCAGAAGTTTCTATTGGTCACGCCTTAATCAGTGATGCCTTATATTTTGGATTAGAAAATACTGTGCAATTATATTTAAGACAATTAGTTTAATTTTTTAATTACTTAAATAAATATTTAATGAAACTAGCATATAGAGAAGTAGGAGTAGGGCCACCTTTAATTATTTTACATGGTTTGTTTGGTCAAAGTGATAATTGGAACACATTGGCAAAACAATTTTCTGAAAAAGGATTTCGTGTGTTTTGTATTGATCAAAGAAATCATGGATTATCTCCTCACAGCTCAGATTGGAATTTTAAAGTGATGGCTGATGATTTGTACGAATTTATTTTAGAACACAATTTGATTAACCCCATTATTATGGGCCATAGTATGGGAGGCAAAACAGCCATGTTTTTTGAGCTAGCAAATCCTGGGCTGGCATCTAAAATTATTATTGTAGATATTGCCGCTAGATTTTATAAACCAAGTCATCAGCAAGTTATAAAAGGTTTAAATGCCATCGACTTTGAAAAAATTAAAAATAGAAAAGAAGCAGAACTTATCATGAATGAATTTATTAAGGACTATGGAACTAAACAGTTTTTATTAAAAAATTTGTATTGGATTGATTCATTAAATAATAAATTAGCTTGGCGTTTTAATTTAAAGGTAATTACTCATAAATATGAATTAATAGGAGCAGCTGTGCCTAATTTTGTAAGCGAAATAAGCACTTTAATTATTAAAGGCGAACTCTCTGATTACATTTCTGAATACGATTCAGAGCAGTATTTTATCCGCTTTCCAAAACACAAATTTATTACTATTAAAGGTTCTGGTCATTGGGTTCACGCCGAAAAACCAAAAGAATTTTTTGATTGTGTTTTAGATTTTATAACAAATTAAGTTCATTAAGTAGAGAAATTAATTCCATGTTTTTTGGCAATAAATAGGAGTTGATGCCACACTCGCCTGCTCCTCTAACATGTTGTTCTGAATCATCTATAAATATAGTTTCATTAGGATCTAAATTATTTTCTGCTAAAACTAATTCAAAAATATTACGGTCTGGTTTTCGCATTCCTATTCGACAGGAGTAATATGTTTTATCAAAATAGTCATTAAAATTTTTCACCCCATGATCTAAATGTAGTTTTTGTTCAAATGCTTCTATATGGGGTTCACAGGTATTACTTAATAAAAATGTATTGTAATTTTGTTTAGCTCTTACCAATAGGTCTAAACGTTTTTCTGGCACATCTTTTAACATTGCATTCCAAGCGCTTAGAATTTCAATATCAGATCCTTCATATCCACTTTTTATTTTTAACTCTTTAAAAAATTGCTCCGATGAAATTGCCCCTTTATCAAATTCATTAAATAGTTCTATTTGGTTTGCTTGTGAATATATACTTTCGAACGGAACTTGACTTTTAAGATTAAATTTAGAGATGCTTAGAGATAAGTCTAAATTAATTATAACCCCACCTAAATCAAAAATAATATTTTTAATATCCTTCATTATATTTTGTAAAGATGAGGTATTTTTCTATTTTTGCAACCCAAAACCGATTTTTTTTGCTCCTATAGCTCAGCCGGTTAGAGCATCAGACTCATAATCTGAGGGTCCCTGGTTCGAGCCCAGGTGGGAGCACTTCATAGGGAAGCACATCTAAAACGTTGTGCTTCTTTTTTTTGCAACCTCCAGAAGCCTTATCATTTTTGAATATTAGCACTACTTCAGTATTGATTTTAGCGGTTCGATAAATTTAATTTCAAAAACTAATTTAGTACAAGTGGAAAAATTTAATTCTCTTTGATTGCTATTCATAATTAAGCATAAACTAATATTTTATGACTAACAGTATTTCTATTCTAAAATCAATTTTTTTCGTATTTCTATTAGTGAAGTCTCAAATTCTCAATAACTACTTTCTTTTTATCGAATCTGTTTTTATTTGAACAGAATCATCTGTGTTTTCTAAAGTTGTTATCATGTTTAATTTTCCTGGAAACATTGACTCGTCTGATTGATTATCAGCTTCTGTTTTTTGTTGGCATGACGTTACAGTGATTAATAAAACGATTGCGAAATTTAATATTTTCATTTTTGTTTTCTTTTTAAAACTCGTTCAGCAGCAGATATTATATCTAAAGTGTCTAATCCATATTTTGTCATTAATTGGTCTGGTGTTCCGCTTTCTCCAAAAGAGTCGTTTACCGCTACATACTCTTGCGGCGTTGGCATTTCGCGGGATAATAATTGAGCGATACTATCTCCTAATCCACCATTCATCTGATGTTCTTCGGCAGTAACAACACATTTAGTTTTTTTTATCGATTTTAAAACAGCTAAATTATCAAGAGGTTTAATGGTGTGTATGTTAATTATTTCAGCACTAATTCCTTTTGCAGCTAATTGCTCAGCAGCTTCAATCGCTTTCCAAACTAAGTGTCCGGTGGCAATAATAGTAACATCAGTACCCTCGTTCAGTAAAATTGCTTTACCGATTTCGAAGTTTTGGTCGGGCGCCGTAAAATTTGGAACAGATGGCCTTCCAAATCTTAAATAAACCGGGCCTATATATTTAGAAATTGCAATTGTAGCTGCTTTAGTTTGATTATAGTCGCATGGATTAATAACAACCATATGTGGAAGCATTTTCATTAAACCGATATCTTCTAAAATTTGGTGGGTTGCCCCGTCTTCGCCTAAAGTTAAGCCTGCATGTGAGGCACAAATTTTTACATTTTTATTAGAATATGCAATACTTTGTCGAATTTGATCATAAACTCTACCGGTACTAAAATTTGCAAAAGTACCTGTAAAAGGTATTTTTCCGCCAATGGTCAATCCTGCTGCAATGCCCATCATATTGGCTTCGGCAATTCCTATTTGAAAAAAACGATTTGGAAATTCTTTTTCAAAGGCATCCATTTTTAAAGACCCTGTTAAGTCCGCACACAACGCTACTACTTGATCGTTTGATTTTCCTAGTTCTAATAGCCCAGCGCCAAAGCCCGAACGAGTGTCTTTTTTTTCAGTATAGCTATACTTTTTCATTTTTAAAATAATCTAATTGTTTTTGGGGTACCAGATTTAACTTCAAAGTTTTGTTCAATTGTTTTAGTAGTTTCTTTTTCAAATCCATATCTATAAACAACTTTATATTTTCCTGGTTGTAAATATATCACTTCATTTTGTAAGGAATTATTAAAGTTGCAAACCCAATTTACAATTTTACCATCGTCGCAATAAATACTTCCAAATCCAAGATCTGGTTTATTAAATTGAACACTGCCACTCGAAGGAATTTTTATAAGGTTGGTGCTACTTTGTTTTATTTCAACATTTTTTAAATAAATACGGGGTAGTGTTAAAATTTCAAGGTCGTATTTTCCTACAATATATTTTTCTGTTTTGCCAAATTCTTGGGCAATTAATGTTTGCATTTCTCCGTTTTTTCTTACAATTGCAGTTGGATAATATTTATTTATCGCATCGTATAAGTCTAATTTTAAAAAACCTTGTGGCGCGTCAAGTTTAATAATATTATGCTGGCCACGTATTATTGAAATATTTTTTTTTTCAAGAGGTGGAATGGTATGTACAGTCAAATCATAAATTTTATCTGGATTAAGAATTAGTGTATCTGGTAATCCGCGATTATTTAAAGTATGAATGTAGTTGTATTTAGAAATATTTGTCCCTACTTCGTAAAAAGTCATATCTACATCTGTTTCAGTTGGGTTTTTAGATAGGTCAAGCAAATCTACTTCTACCGAGGTTTGAGATAGCGCTTCAATGAGAACTAAATTCAAAACGTCTTTAAAATTAGCTTCATTACTCACATCGTAAAATTTACCCATGCAAGCAAAAATATCAGCAAATTTAGCATCCAATCCAACCCCAATGACAAAGGGCCTTAAATAAATTCCTTTTTTTTGCAGCATAGCGCTTACCTCACAAGGATTGCCATTGCATTCTTCTATGCCATCTGTAATCAAAATCACAATATTTCTGCAATGATTACAAGCTGTAAAATCATTTGCTGATTCGCCTAAGGAGTATGCAATTGGTGTTGTTCCAAGAGGTTCAAGTTGCTGAATGCGTTGTTTTATTTTTAATGAATTTGTTTTTGCATCGGCAAAGGCCACTTCTAATTTACTGTCTTGACAATTCCTATCTGGTTTAAAAAAAGTAGTGTGTCCATAACATCTTAATGCTAACTCTAAATTTGAAATATTTTCGAGGCTGTCTAAAAATTCTCCCATTACTTTTTTGGCGACCTCAATTTTAATATCACTTTTCCATGGGGCATACATGCTATAAGAATCGTCAAAAATAAAAAGAATACGATTGGTGATTTGAGATTTAAAAGAATAACAGAACAAAGTCAATATCGAAATGAAAACTATAAATCGTTTATTCATATTAATTTATTAGCTAGGTTATAGCTTATATTAATTTAATAGTCTTTTAAAGATGAAGGAAGCTGAGCAAGAGCACTTACTAGTTGTTCGTCGTTAGGTGCAGAGCCATGCCATTTATGAGTGCCCATCATATAATCTACACCCATTCCCATTTCAGTTTTCATAATAATTACAATAGGTTTCCCTTTGCCTAAAAAACTTTTAGCAAGTGTTAATGTTGCAATTACTTGCTCTATTTCATTCCCATTTTCATTTTCAAAAACAGTCCAGCCAAATGCTTCAAATTTAGATTTTAAATTGCCTAAGGAAAGAACATTTTCAACATCACCATCTATTTGTCGACCGTTATAATCAATAGTGGCAATATAATTATCAACACAATTAGCAGCAGCATAAATTGCCGCTTCCCATATTTGCCCTTCTTGTAATTCGCCATCACCATGTAAACTGAAAATAACCCCTTTATCGTTGTTTAATTTTTTAGCCAAAGCCGCACCAATAGATACACTCATGCCTTGACCAAGAGAGCCACTTGCAATTCTCACACCTGGCAAGCCCTCGTGAGTTGTAGGATGGCCTTGTAAACGCGAATTTAATTTACGAAAAGTGATTAATTCTTCAACAGGAAAATACCCACTACGAGCTAAAACACTATAAAAAACAGGACTAATATGGCCATTACTTAAAAAAAATAAATCTTCATTGACGCCATTCATATTAAAGTTATTTGGGTCATGTTTTAAAATTGATTTGTAAAGAGCAATCATGTATTCAACACAACCTAGCGATCCTCCAGGATGACCGGAATTTACTGCATGTACCATTCTTACAATATCTCTTCTTACTTGCACGCATAAGTTTTTTAACTCTTCAGTATTGTTCATGGTTTGGAATATTTAAAAGCAATTAAAGGTCTTCAGTCCGTCAAAATTAACATTTGAGGCTTGCTTCCAACAATAATGTTGATAATAAGACAACGATGTTAAAAACTCTAATTTTTTTAGGTTAAAACACAATCAATAACTTTGTTAGATTAGTATCTTTGCAAATTAATTTAAAAACTTTCTTAATTAATATGGCCTTAAAATGCGGAATAGTTGGTTTGCCTAATGTTGGAAAATCTACTTTGTTTAACTGTTTGAGTAATGCTAAGGCACAAGCTGCAAATTTTCCTTTTTGCACTATCGATCCAAATGTTGGAACCACAACCGTTCCTGATGAGAGAATGACAAAACTTTCTGAAATAGTTAAGCCTCAAAATATAATACCTACAACTGTAGAAATTGTAGATATTGCTGGCTTAGTAAAAGGAGCAAGTAAAGGCGAAGGTTTAGGAAATAAATTTTTAGGAAATATTCGAGAGTGTGATGCTATTTTGCATGTTTTGCGTTGTTTTGACGACGACAATGTTGTGCACGTTGACGGGCATGTAAATCCAGTTAAAGACAAAGAAATAATAGATACTGAATTGCAATTAAAAGATTTGGAAAGCGTTGAAAGTAAAATGAAAAAATTTGAAAAAATGGCAAAAGTTGGTTCAGATAAAGAATCGGTTAAAACATTTGCCACTTTATCAAAATTAAAATCGACATTAGAAAGTGGACAATCAGCGAGAGCTTGCTCTTTAGAAGATAACGAATTGCCTTATATTGCCGATTTGCACCTTCTTACAATAAAACCAGTTGTTTATGTTTGTAATGTTGATGAAGCTTCTGCAAAAACCGGTAATCATCATGTTACCGCAGTTATTGAAGCAGTAAAAAATGAAGCGGCAGAAATCTTAATTATTACTGCGCAAATGGAAAGCGAAATAGCAGCATTAGAAACCTATGAAGAAAAACAAATGTTTTTAGCTGATATGGGTTTAGATGAACCGGGAGTTAATAAACTGATAAAATCTGCATATAAATTATTAAAACTTGAAACTTATTTTACTGCAGGTGTTAAAGAGGTTAGAGCTTGGACCATTACCAAAGGCATGAAAGCGCCTCAAGCAGCAGGGGTTATCCATACCGATTTTGAAAAAGGATTTATAAAAGCTGAGGTAATTGCTTATAACGATTTTATTACCCTTGGCTCTGAAGCAGCTTGCCGCGATGCAGGAAAATTAAAGATAGAAGGAAAAGATTATGTTGTGAATGATGGTGATGTGATGCATTTTAGATTTAACGTTTAATTTTTTATGAATAATCACGAAATCGATTTTAAAATATTTGGAGAAGAACTTCAATGTGTAGAAATTGAATTAGACCCAAACGAATCAGTAATTGCAGAGCCGGGTAGCTTTATGATGATGACTGATGGTATTGAAATGCAAACCATGTTTGGTGATGGATCGAAAAATGAAGGTTTTTTAGGGAAATTATTTACGGCTGGTAAACGAATGCTTACTGGCGAAAGTTTATTCATGACGGTGTATACTAATTTGACTAATCAAAAAAGACAAATAACTTTCGCAGGCCCCTATACAGGAAAAATAATTCCCTTAGATTTAAATAAATTGGGGGGTAAAATAATTTGTCAAAAAGATAGTTTTTTATGTGCCGCAAAAGGCGTTTCAATTGGTATTGAATTTCAACGAAAATTAGGCACAGGCTTATTTGGAGGCGAAGGCTTTATTATGCAAAAATTAGAAGGAGACGGCTTAGCTTTTGTTCATTCTGGTGGTTATGTAATTGAAAAAACATTAGCAGTAGGCGAACTTTTAAAAATAGATACTGGCTGTTTGGTAGCATTTACAACTGATGTAGATTATGATATACAATTTGTTAAAGGCGTTAAAAATGTTATTTTTGGAGGCGAAGGTATGTTTTATGCTGCCCTTCGTGGACCAGGAAAAGTGTGGATTCAATCTTTGCCCATTAGTCGTTTAGCAAGCAGAATAATGTCTTATGGTTCTGGTGTTGGAAGAAAAGAAGAGGGGAGTATATTGGGAGGAATTGGAAATTTATTGGATGGGGATTAATTAAAATATTTTAAATATTGAAAAAGAAATAATTAAAAATGGCAAAATCAAATTATACAGAAGATAATATTCGGTCATTAGATTGGAAAGAGCACATCAGAACCAGACCCGGCATGTATATTGGTAAATTGGGTGATGGTAGTGCATTCGACGATGGAATATATGTGTTATTAAAGGAGGTCATGGATAATTGCATCGACGAATTTATGATGGGCGAGGGGAATAAAATCGAAATTAATGTAAAAGAGGGGGTTGTTTCTATTCGCGATTATGGCAGAGGAATTCCATTAGGTAAAGTTGTTGAGGTTGTTTCTAAAATGAATACAGGTGGAAAATATGATAGCGAAGCATTTAAAAAATCAATTGGATTAAATGGGGTAGGAACTAAAGCAGTAAATGCATTATCTATCAATTTTAAAGTAACTGCTTTTCGAGATGGGCAATCTAAAACAGCCGAATTTAGTAAAGGAGAATTAATAAAAGAGCATAAATTAACTTCCTCAAATGAAAAAAATGGAACGCTGGTAGATTTTAGGCCTGATGATACCATCTTTAAAAAGTATCATTTTGTTCATGAATATTTAGATAGAATGATTTGGAATTATGCTTTTTTAAATACCGGTTTAAAACTGTATTTAAATAAACAAGAATATAAGTCAGATAATGGTTTAAAAGATTTATTAGAAAAAAATATTACCGGCGAAATTATTTATCCTATTATTCACTTAAGGGGAGAGGATATTGAATTAGCAATAACTCATAGTAATGAGCATTATAGTGAAGAATATTATAGTTACGTTAATGGCCAATATACTACTCAAGGTGGCACTCACCAAGTCGCTTTTCGCGAAGCGCTTGTTAAAACCATTCGCGAATTTTATAAAAAAGAGTTTGAACCATCTGATGTAAGAAAATCAATTGTTGCAGCAATTTCTATAAAAGTTCAAGAGCCAATTTTTGAATCACAAACAAAAACAAAATTAGGTTCTTCAGAAATCGCTCCAGGTGGTCAAAGTGTTCGAAGTTTTGTAAACGATTTTATAAAACAGCACTTAGATAATTTTTTGCATAAAAATCCTGAAACAGCTAAAGCAATTGAACTTAAAATTATAGCTAACGAACGCGAAAGAAAAGAATTATCGGGCATTCAAAAATTAGCTCGTGAGCGCGCCAAAAAATCGTCGCTTCATAATAAAAAATTACGCGATTGTAGAACTCATTTAGATGATGTGAAAGATATTCGTAGGTTAGAAACAACCTTGTTTATTTGTGAGGGAGATTCGGCAAGCGGTTCTATTACAAAAACTCGCGATGTAAATACTCAGGCTGTATTTAGTTTAAAAGGAAAGCCCCTAAATTGTTTTGGCTTAGGCAAAAAAGTAGTTTATGAAAATGAAGAGTTTAATTTGCTCCAATCGGCTTTAAATATAGAGGATGGCCTAGAAGAATTAAGATATAATAATGTTGTTATTGCTACCGATGCAGACGTTGATGGCATGCATATTCGATTATTATTGCTTACTTTTTTTCTTCAGTTTTTTCCAGATTTAGTAAAGAGTAATCATGTAAAGATTTTACAAACCCCTTTGTTTAGAGTAAGAAATAAAAAAGAAACAGCTTATTGTTATAGCGATCAAGAAAGAAAGGCAGCCATTGCAAAATTAGGGCCAAAACCAGAAATCACAAGGTTTAAAGGACTTGGAGAAATATCGCCAGATGAATTTAAACATTTTATTGGAAAAGACATTCGTTTGGAACCAGTATTACTTGATCAAAAATCTAGTATTAGCGAGTTGTTAAATTACTATATGGGCAAAAACACACAGGGCCGCCAAGATTTTATAATTGATAACCTAAGAGTTGAAAAAGACCTAGAAGAAGCGCTGGTAAGTTAAAATTTATTAATTGTTAAAATAATGTCCTATTTCAAAAAAAAAAGTATATTTGATTATTATTTATATTAATCTAAAAATTAATTTATGAAAAAAGTAACATTGTTTTTATTACCTATTATTGCTTCTTTATTTATTGTAAGTTGCAAGTCAAAAAAACCTGCATCAATTCAAAAAGAAAATGGGTCTCAGGAATTATCAATTCCTTTTAGTTCAAAGGAATTTCAAACTGATAATGAAAATTTTAGAGAAGCTAAATCTGGAAATTCGCCAGATATGAGTTTCGCCGAAGATATTGCCCTTACGTCTGCTAAAGGACAGATGGCCAGTAACATAAATTCTAAAATAAAAAAGTCTATAGATATATATAAAAAAGGTTATAATGCCGGTGGTGGTAAGGATTTTGAAAGTAAGCAAGAAGGATGGCAAAGAGAGATCACAGAATTAACTATGTCAAATATTAAAGTAATTGGAAAAAAGTTTTTTAAAGAAACCGATGGATCTTTTACTGCATGGATTGCTATTGAAGCTAACAAAAAAGAAATTTTCGAAAGTTTAATATCTAAAGTATCTTCAGAATCAAAATCAAGAGTTGATTTTGATGAAAAAAAATATAAAGAAGATATTGCAAAAGAATTTAGTGACTATCAAAAAACAAACTAAACTATAGACTTAAATATTTTAATTAAAACCCTAAATAATTAGGGTTTTTTTTATCACTTTTATTATTTTATAATTGAATTCCTTATTAAATAAATTAATTATTATAGGGCTTATTGTATGCTGTTCATGCAATGGTTCTCGTAAGTATTTTAAAGCAGCCGAAAAGTTAGAAAAACAAGGATTAATAAATGAAGCTGCACAATATTATTTAGAGTCTCTTCAACGAAAACCAACTAGGTTAGAAGCTAGAGTTAAATTAAAATCCGTTGGCCAAAAATATGTTTCAAACTTAGCATCAGATTTTTTTAGAAATTATAATACTCAACAACTTGAAGCATCTCTTCAAAGTTTTGAAACATTAAAAGATTTTTATTCTAAATCTGCTTTATTAGATGTTGTATTTGGTTATCCAAAAACTTACGACGATGATTATTTAATTGCAGTAGAAACGTATTGCGAAAAAAATCATGCCGTAGCGGCTAATTTAGTTTATAAAAAAAAATACAACGAAGCCATTCTATTTATAGGTAAAGTAAAGAAGTATAATTCGAGCTATAAAAATATACAGCAATTGGATATCACTTCCATTTGTGAGCCACTATATCAAAGTGCTATTTTTCAGCTTGAAAATAAAAATTATGCAGGTGCTTTATCTCTTTTAAATAAAATAAAAGACAAATCCGATAGCTACAAAGATTTAAAAGATTTATTAGAGTTGTCTATAGCACAGCAAACGAAAAGTTTTATGATGTTTCAGCCAAAAGCTAATTCTGATGTTTCTGAAAAATCAATAGAAGAATATTTATTTTCAAACTTTAATCAAATTGCCCTACAAAAATTTAACGGAGTTCAGGTTATTAATAATACACC
This sequence comes from Chitinophaga pinensis, assembly GCA_945887955.1. GTDB lineage: Bacteria > Bacteroidota > Bacteroidia > B-17B0 > Aurantibacillaceae > Aurantibacillus. The sequence goes on from CAMCZO010000010.1 coordinate 17,617, forward strand.
ATTTCAAAACGCTACAGGCAATTTAGATTTTAATAATAATACAAATGTTGATCTAATACAAGCAATTCGAAAAGCAACAGCGGCTGATTATTTTTATACTTTTGACGTGACTAATAAACGAGAAAATAATTCTGGTCTTTCAAAAAAATCATTCACTGGGTTTCAAGAAATAAAAGTTCGTAAAAACGATACGACTATAATTACAGAATATAAACCATTTGATTACAATTTAGTAAAGGCTCAACGCGCTTTTTCTTACGATTTTAATTACAAATTAATAAACTCTAATACTAATCAAATTATAGCTTCATTAAGCCAAAATATAAAGGCACAAGATGCAGTTGAATATCAAGAGTTTCAAAAGGTATTTTCAGGAAACAACAATCTTTTATATCCTTATAATCCTCAACAAACTGCTGCGGCCGCTCAATATAACCCTCGATCGTGGCGAGGATTATTTAATGTAAGAACGAATCTAAAAAGTTTTGATGATTTAAAAAATGAAGCGTTTAATCAAACCTTAACTATATTTACTGGAATGTCTTCTAAAATTAAATAAATTTTGAAAAAAAAGCAGTATATAATTTTTATATTTAGTATTACTTTGTTGTTTTCTCAAGAGATAAAAGCACAAAATCCAGTGCCTATTAATAATCAATTAAAAGCACCAATATGGGTAAGCAGTAAACCAAATAATGGTTTTAAATTTGTTGGAATTGGGTTTGCCGAAAAAGATAAAGGTGGAAATTATCAAATGGAAGCAAAGAAAAATGCCTTATATGATTTAGCTTCAGAAATTAAGGTTGACATTTCGAGTAACTCTGTTCTATATACCATTCAAAATAATAATAATTTTAACCAAAATTTTAATTCGTTAATAAAGCTTTCTAATTCTGATAATATTGAGGGATATATTTTGGTAGATTCTTATGAAAACGAAAAGCAATATTGGGTCTACTATCAATTGGATAAGGAAGAATACGCTAATCAAAAAGCAAAGAAAAAGCAACAGATTATTTCAAAAGCCTGTAATTTAATTTCGGCTAGTTTTTCAGATGAAATAAATAAAGATTTTACATCATCATTAAAAAAACGAATTCATGCATTTGGCATACTAACGCCTTATTTAAGTGAAGAAATAAATTTTGAGGTGTCTCAATCCAAAGGGCTAAAAAATATTTTTGATTTAACTGGGCTTATTCAAAATCAATTACAATCCATTTCAGTGGCGAACCAAAAAACAGTTCAAGTATTAAAACCGTACCAGCAGATTTACGCACCTTTAGTTTATCGTTTGGAATTAAATTCAAAAACCCCTCTTCAAAATTTTCCATTATTAGTAAGTAGTGATGAAGAAAAAATAACTATTAATGAAAAAACAGCCACTAATTCTTCTGGAGAGCTGCAATTAAAAGTTAATACCGTAGAGCCGCTTAATCAATATGTTTCTTTTTCTTTAAGTCCAGATATTATTACTTTAATGGGAACCGATTCAATTGGAAGTATTGGTGTAAGATTATTAAAACAATTTATTCAAACCTCTTCATTAAAGGTTCAGGCTAATGTTACACGCATTAATATTTACGTTAATTCAAAAGAACAAAATTTCGGAAATCCAACTCGTTTAAATTCAATTGAAGAATTTATTAAACAAAAGTTTATTGGCCAAGAAATTAATATAATCGATAAGCCAACCGATGCTGATTTTATTATTGAATCTTTAGCCGAAACGAAAGAAGATTTGAGTAGCGACATTTTGAGCCAAACTTTTAACATTAAACTTGCATCCTTAACGATTAATTTGCAACTTAAAAATGGTCAAAGCGGAAACGTACTTTATTCTAGTATTGTTAGCGATGTATACGGGTATGCTAATAGCCTCGAAAATGCTGGTATAAACTCATACGCCAGCCCAAAATTAAATGCTAAACTAGCAGAAGCAATTTTCTTTTTAAAGAGAAAGATTTTAGTTTACTAATTCTTTTATTCTCAATCCTTTAATATAAAGTTAATTTAGATAGCTGTTAAAATCTCTTTTAAAAACAAATATTTAATTTAAGTACTAGTAATTTGCTAATCTTATATTTGTATTTTAAATTTTACTAAATGAGTGATAATATTTTTGAAGGAATAGATAGCGAAAATCATAAAGAGGTTGATAATATTACCCACGTAAGTGGAATGTTTAAAAATTGGTTTATCGATTATGCCTCTTATGTTATTTTAGAACGGGCGGTTCCGGCTATGGAAGATGGTTTAAAACCTGTACAGAGAAGGATTTTACATAGCATGTGGGAGTTGGAAGATGGGCGCTACAACAAAGTGGCTAATTTGATTGGAAACACTATGAAATATCATCCCCACGGTGATGCTAGTATTGGCGATGCTTTAGTGGCTATTGGACAAAAAGACTTACTCATTGATTGTCAAGGAAACTGGGGCAATATTTTAACTGGCGATAGCGCAGCTGCTCCCCGTTATATTGAAGCACGTTTATCGAAGTTTGGTTTAGAAGTTGTTTTTAATCCAAAAACAACTAATTGGGGTTTAAGTTACGATGGTCGAAACAAAGAGCCACTTACCTTACCAGTTAAATTTCCATTGGTATTAGCGCAAGGTGTTGAAGGAATTGCTGTAGGTTTGGCTACAAAAATATTGCCTCATAATTTTAATGAATTAATTGATGCATCTATTCAAATATTAAGAGGTAAAAAAGCAACTATTTTTCCAGATTTTATAACTGGTGGCATTGCCGATTTTAGTGATTATAAAGATGGTTTGCGAGGAGGAAAAGTAAAAATCAGAGCACGAATAAAAGAATTAAATTCTAAAACATTAATTATTTCAGAAATTCCATTCGGCACCACTACAGGTTCTTTAATCGATTCAATTATTTCAGCAAATGATAAAGGAAAAATAAAAGTAAAAAAGGTAGAAGATAATACCTCTGAGAATGTTGAAATATTAATTCATCTTCAGCCAGGTATTTCACCTGACAAAACTATTGATGCGCTATATGCATTTACTAATTGCGAGATGAGCATTTCTCCCAACGCCTGTATTATAGAAGCGGAAAAACCTCGTTTTGTTGGAGTAAGCGAAACGTTAAAAATATCTACACATCAAACCTTAGCATTATTAAAACGAGAGTTAGAAATAGAACAATTTGAATTAGAAGAAAAGTGGCATTTTTTATCACTCGAAAAAATATTTATTAAAGAAGAAATGTATATCGACTTTAAAAAGTATTCTAATAAAGAAACTTTATTCGACTATTTATACGAACGTTTTAAACCCCATAAAAAGAAATTAATTCGTGATATTTCTGACGAAGATTTAACTCGTTTAACTCAAATACCAATGATTAGAATTACTCGCTTTGATAGCATTAAAGCTGAGGATCAAATGAAAGAATTAGAGCAAAAAATTGAAATTGTAAAAAACCATCTTGCAAATTTAATTGATTATGCTGTAGATTATTTTAAAAATTTAAAAAAGAAATATGGTGTTGGCCGAGAACGTAAAACTGAAACTAAACAATTAGAAACGATTGTGGCTTCAGAAGTAGTAATGGCTAACGAAAAATTATTTATGAATCGAGAAGAAGGTTTTGTTGGAACAGGTTTGAAAAAAGATGAGTTTGTTTTTGATTGTTCAGACATAGATGATATTATTGCTTTTACTAAGGAAGGTAAAATGAAAATATTTAAAGTTTCGGACAAAACCTTTGTTGGAAAGGACATTGTTCACGTAGCCATATTCAAGAAAAATGATGAGCGCACTACTTATAATATGATTTATCGCGATGGGCCAAAAGGAATCACTTTTATGAAACGTTTTAATGTGACAGGCGTTACACGTGATAAAGAATACGATTTAACCAAAGGAAGCCCAAACTCCAATGTATATTGGTTTACTGTTAATCCAAATGGTGAAAGCGAAAAAGTAAGAGTGCATTTAAGAGCAGTGCCAGGCTTAAGAAAATTAGAATTACCAATCGATTTTGGTGAAATGGAAGTAAAAGCAAGAGGTGCTGTAGGAAATATTGTAACAAAATATACCGTTAATAAAGTTTCACTAAAAGAAAAAGGGGCTTCTACTTTAGAGGCCGAAGATTATTGGTTTGATGAAGCAACCCATCGCTTATCCAAAACAGAACGTGGCACTTACCTTGGAAAATTTAGTGGAGATGATAAAATATTAACCATTACAACCAAAGGTTTTTATAAATTATATACTTATGATGTTTTAAATCATTTTGATGAAGATATTATTTTAATAGAAAAACAATATCCAAATTTGATTTTAACTTGTATTTATTTTGATGGGCAAAGTAAATGTTATTTCACGAAACGCTTTGAACCAGAAACTAATAATAATAAAACTCTAATTATTTCTGAACACGAGCAATCATATATAGAATTGGTTACTACTCAAATTAATCCGATGATAGAAATTAAATTTTCTAAAGAAAAAGGCAAAGAAATTCCTGACGAGACTTTAAAAATGATTGATTTTAGCCCAATAGTTAATATGAAAGCAAAGGGAAAAAAGTTGACTTCTTATAAAGTAAAAGAAATTAATTTACGCGAACCTGAAGAAATAAAAGCAGCTCGTAAATTTTTATCTACTTCCGAGGATGAAAAATCAGGATTGTCTCCAATGGAACTTCACCGAAGGGCAATGGAAAAATTAAATAAAGACAATGCAAAAGATTTTTTAGAAGGAGATGGTCAAATTACATTTGAATTTTAATTTTTTTTAAGTAAATTTATATAAAATGAAAAATTACTTTTTATTATTGTTTGCTTTTTGTTTTATTTTTATTTCATGTAATAAGGATAGAGTTTGTAATTGCACTATAACTACTTCTGGTTTTACAACAACCAAGGCTTCTGTTATTTTATTGGGAATTGATACTACAATTGTAAGCCCATTATATACTGTAAATACAAATAAGACTACTTTTTATAAAGTTAGTAATAAGACAGCTGAAAGTAATTGTTCTAATCGTAACGAAACTATTAATGAAAATAATCCAATATCAATACCCGGTTTTTTAGTTGTTTCTTCTAATAATATAGGAGAAAGAAGTCATGAATGTGAATTAGAGTAATAATTTATCCCATTTTTATTGCTAGGTCAATTAAGCGATTGCTGTAACCCCATTCGTTATCATACCAACCAATAATTTTTACAAGATTACCTACAACGCTAGTAAACTCTGAATCATACAAAACACTATGAGGATTGCCTATTACATCGATGCTTACAATAGGATCCTCGGTATATTCTAAAATCCCTTTAAGTGAGGTTTCGGAAGCTAATTTAAAAGCCACATTAATTTCGCTAGGACTAGGTATTTTTGATAATACGCAGGTAATATCTGTTAAAGATCCATCTGCCACAGGAACTCTCATTCCGCAGCCACCTATTTTGCCAATAAGGTTAGGGAAAATTTTATTTATAGCTTTTGCTGCTCCAGTAGACGTTGGAATAATACTCATAGCTGCTGCGCGCGCTCTTCTTAAATCTTTATGAGGCGAATCGTGTAAACGTTGATCACTTGTATATGAGTGAACTGTTGTAATATATGCTTCTTCTATTCCAAATTGTTCTAATACTTTAAGCATCGGAGCGGCACAGTTTGTTGTACAACTAGCGTTAGAAATTATAATATCATTAGAATTTAAGTTGTGATCATTTACGCCCATTACAATAGTCTTAATTACATCATCACTAGGTGGGGCAGATAAAATAACTTTTTTAGCACCTGCTTTAATGTGTAAACTAGCGCCAGCCATATCTAAAAAATGACCTGAGCATTCAACTACTGTATTTATGTTGAGTTGTTTCCAAGGCAGTTGGCTTGGATCTTTAAAAGAAAATACTGGTATCTTTTTTTCGTTTATTATTAAATTATCTCCTTCAGAACTCACGCTGCTTTTGAAGGCTCGGTGAATAGAATCGTATTTTAATAAATGCGCCAGTGTTTTTGTATCAGCAATATCGTTAATAGCCACTATTTCTATTAAAGGATTATCGATTGCATTTCGAAAGAAAATTCTACCTATTCTACCAAATCCATTAATAGCTATATTTATTTTTTTCATAATTTTTTTAACTTATTGTCTTTAAAATTTAATAAACAAAAAAACTAATTTTAAGTTTAAATAAAATTTTAATTGTATTTTTATTTAGTGTTTTGTTCTTCAAGATGGTTTTCCCATTTCCAAGCGCTCAACATCATATCATCGATATTGTATTGTGGGATCCAATTTAATTCAGTTTTTGCTAATTCGTTATTGGCATATATAGCAATCACATCACCAGTTCGTCTTTCGCCAATTTTATAGTGTAATTTTTGGTTTGTTATTTTTTCAAATGATTTAATAGCTTCTAAAACACTTACACCATTTCCTGTTCCTAAATTAAATAACGAACATTGTTTTTTTTCATGGTGTTGTATTAAATAATTTAATGCTTTTAAATGAGCATCGGCAATATCACATACATGAATATAATCACGAATGCATGAACCATCGCGAGTATTATAATCGTTTCCAAAAACGGTTAAACTATTTTTTCCGATGGCAGTTTGGGTTATTATTGGAACTAAATTATTTGGAATATTAATAGGAAATTCACCATTTTTTCCACTTGGATGGGCACCAACAGGATTAAAGTAACGCAATAAGACGGTTTTAAAACTTGGGTTTGTCTTACAAAAAAAAGAAATAATTTCTTCGCTTATTTGTTTAGTATGGCCATATGGACTTTCGGCTTTTTGTAAAGGTGAATTTTCGGTAACTGGCAAATCTTTTGAATTTCCATAAACAGAGCAGGAAGATGAAAAAATAAAATTTAATACATTCTGTTGTTTTGCAAAATCTAATATATTATTTAAGGAGTTAATATTATTATGATAGTATTTAATAGGATCGGATATACTATCAGATACTGATTTAAAAGCAGCAAAATGAATTATACCAATAATGTTTGAGTAATAAGATAATTTTTGGTTTAATAAAACATGGTCGCATAAATCTACTTGAATAGTTTCAAATGGTCTTGTAGTTAATGCGCTTATTCTAGAATAGCTATCTGGGCTAGAGTTAGAAAAGTTATCGATAGAGACTATTTGAAATATTGTTTTATTTAATAATTCAATAATGGTGTGTGATCCAATATAACCAGCGCCACCTGTAACAATAATTGTTTCCATAAAATATAAAGATAAGAAAAATTATAGTTTGTTACTTATTACAGTTAAATAGTAATAAATAAATCAACTTTTAAAATTAAAATGATTGTATACTAATTTTGCTTTTGAGTTACCAACTATTTTTTCTAAATCTGATAATGAAGCTGATTTTATTTGAGTTACACTTTTTAATTCGATTAATAATTTTTCGGCAGTTTTTTCACTAATGCCTTTAATTTCATTTAATTCAGTTTTAAATGTTTCTCGGCTTCGTTTATTTCTATGGTGAGTAATACCAAAACGATGTGCTTCGTCTCGAATTTGTTGAATAATTCTTAATGTTTCGCTCCGTTTATCTAAATATAATGGCACCGAATCGTTAGGAAAATAAATTTCTTCTAAACGTTTAGCTATACCAATAATGGCAATCTTACCCATTAAATTTAATTTATTTAAACTATTTATGGCAGCACTAAGTTGTCCTTTGCCTCCATCTATTATAATGAGTTGAGGCATAGGAAGATTATTTTCTATTACGCGAGAGTATCGTCTAAAAATTATTTCTTCCATTGTAGCAAAATCATCAGGACCTTTAACTGTTTTTATATTAAAATGACGATATTCTTTTTTAGCAGGTTTACCATTAATAAAAACAGGCATTGCGCTAACAGCAAAATCTCCTTGAAGATTACTATTATCGAATCCTTCGATTCGGCGAGGCTGTTCTTTCATCCGCAAATCTTTCATCATTTGATTCATTATTCTCTCGGTATGCTTCTCAGGATCAGTTATCGCAATTTGTGAATCACGCTCGTATTTAAAAGCTAAAACATTTTTATAACATAAATCGAGTAGCTTTTTTTTATCCCCAATTTTAGGGATAACATATTCACATTCGGGCAAACTAACTTTTGGAAAAAAGGGCACTAGAATTTCTTTACTTTTACTATTAAATCTATTTCTAAATTCGATAATTGCAAATAAAAGAATTTCCTCGTCAGGTTCTTCCATTTTTTTCTTAATTTCTATAGTTTGAGCATGAATTACAGCACCATTTATTATTTTAAAATAATGCGCATAACTATTTTTTTCGTCGCTTATAAGATGAATAACATCTGTATTTGTGATAGATGGATGAACAATAGTAGATTTGCTTTGATAATCACTTAGGGACTCAATTTTATTTTTTATTATTTCTGCTATTTCAAATTCATACTTTTCGGCAGCCATTTGCATTTTTATTTTTAAGTCTTGCATTGCCGAATTGATATTCCCTTTAAGAATTTGTTTTATTTCGTTTATATTTTGATTGTAGTCTTCTTCGTTTTGTTTATTTATACAGGGAGCTTTGCAACGTCCAATTTGATATTCTAAACAAGCTTTAAATTTGCCTTTATTAATGTTTTCGGCACTTAAGTCATAATTACAGTTTCTTAGAGAATAGATTTGCTTTATAAAATCTAGCAGTGTATAAATTAATTTACCTGAGGCATAAGGACCAAAATATTCACTACCATCTTTTATATGTTTACGAGTATAGTATAATCTGGGGAAACGCTCTTTTTTAAGAATTATCCAAGGATAAGTTTTGTCATCACGTAAGAGTATATTGTAACGAGGTTTTAAACTTTTAATTAGATTATTTTCAAGTAAAAGCGCATCAACTTCGCTATTCACTTTTATGGTTTTTATTTCTTTTATTTTCTTAACCATTATACGAAGACGATTACTTTCGTGTTCTTTAGTAAAATAAGAACTAACTCTTTTTTTTAAGTTCTTTGCTTTACCAACATATAATAAATTATTTTCATCATCGTAATATTGATAAACTCCGGGTGTTTCGGGAAGAGTTTTAATGACTGAGGATATATATTCAGAAAATTTTTCTATCACATCACAAAGCTATAAATATTATCAAAATTATTTTCTAAAAAGAATTAGAAAAATTTTAGAATGTCGAAATTTAATTCTATCAATTCAAAGTCTATTCTTGAATATAAATTCGTTTTACTCTACTCGATACATTGGTAAGCACTTCGTATGAAATAGAATGGAGTGCTTTTGCTAAATCATTTATTTGTTGAGTGTTTTCAAAAATAATAACTTCATCTCCTTCTTGGCAAGAAACATTGCTAACGTCAATTATACTCATATCCATGCAAATATTTCCGATTGTTTTACAAAAACATCCATTTATATAAACTCCGTGATTTCCATTTCCTAGTAAGCGACTAAATCCATCGGCATATCCAATAGGTATGGTTGCAATTTTGGTATCTGATTCAACTTTTCCGTTGCGATTATAGCCAACTGTTTGATTTTTTTTTAAATTTTTTATTTGACTAATGCGAGTTTTTAAGGTGCCAACATTTTCTAATCGATTTTGTTCGTTTTCGTTAATTCCAATTCCATACATGCCAATCCCTAGCCTCACCATATTGTAATGAGATTTTTTGAATCGGCTAATGCCACCCGAATTACAAATATGTTTAATCATGGGATAACCTAATTCTTTTTCTAGTAATTCGAAAGCTTTTTCGAAAACACGAAATTGTTCGTTTGTAAAATCGTCTTGTTGTAAATTACCTGAGGCCGCTAAATGAGAAAAAATAGATTTTATTTTTAATTGTGGTGTTTTTTTTAATTCGACAGCTAATTTTTCGAGATCAGATTCTTCAAATCCCAAGCGATGCATGCCAGTATCTATTTTTAAATGAACTGGATATGAGTCTGCAATACCTAAATTATCTATTTTTTTTACAAAAGCATTTAAAATATTAAAACTATATATTTCGGGCTCTAGTTGATAGTTAATAATATCTTCAAATGCATCTTCTTCCGGATTCATAACCATGATAGGTAAATTAACTTTTGATTGCCGAAGTTCTACTCCTTCGTCGGCATATGCTACTGCTAAATAATCAACCCCTATGTGCTGAAGTGTTTTAGATATTTCTGTGCTACCGCTTCCATATCCCATCGCTTTAACCATGCACATTAGTTTTACTTCGGGCTTAATTAATGACCGGTAATAATTAACATTATCAATTAATTTATTTAAATTAACTTCAAATACGGTGTCGTGACTCTTGAGTTGTAATAAGCGACTAATGTTTTCAAATCCAAAACTGCGAGCACCTTTTAATAAAATACTTGCGTCGCTAAACTGATAGCTATTTAAATTAAATTGATGAATGAAGCTGGCGGTGTCGGTAAAAAAAAGAGAATTCGATTTAAATAGTGGCTTATGATTTATAATTTCTTTCCCAATACCTACTAATAAATCTATTTTGTTTTGATTTAATAATTCAGCTAATTGTCGATATAAATTTGACGCCAGAATACCTGATTGTTCGATATCAGAAACAACAACTATTTTTTTTGATCTTCTATTTTGTTGTTGTAAATAATTCAATGCAATTTTTATTGAATCTAAATCTGAATTGTAATAATCGTTTATAATAAAAGAGTTGTTGATGCCGTTTTTGATTTCTAAGCGCAAGGCAATGGCCTGCAACTGTTTTATTTTGTGTTCGATTTCAGTTTCTTTAAAACCCATTTTTAACATTAGGGTAATACAGGTTGAGATGTTGTAAAAAGAAGCAGTATCTGAAAAAGGAATATTAAAATGGAGGGTTTTTTTATCGTTAATTAATTCGAGTTTGTTTTCAGAAAAATTTATTTTAAAATCAGCATCATTAAATTCGGAAACAACAGTACAATTTTCAGATATAATTTGAGAAACTTGACTTTTTTCTAATCCATTTATAATTATAGTTTTACAACCCTTAAATAATTTTAATTTTTCAGAAATTTTTTCTGCTTTATCTTTAAACCCTTCATTATGCGCAGAACCAATTGAAGTTAAAATCCCGATGGTTGGGAGAATAATAGATTCTAACTGATCCATTTCGTTTGTTATAGAAATTCCTGCTTCAAAAATGGCAAGAGTATGCGTTTGATTTAAATTTAAAACACTTAAAGGAACACCTATTTGTGAATTATAGCTTTTCGGACTTCGACAAATACTATAATTATTTTTTAGTAATTGATAGAGCCATTCTTTTACAACAGTTTTACCATTGCTTCCAGTAATTCCAATCACTGGAATGTTAAATTGCTGCCTGTGATATGAAGCAAGCAACTGAATTGTTTGAATTGGTTTTGGTGAGATAATAAATGAAACATCTGATTCTGAAAACTTAGCAAAATCAAAATCAGTTTCCTCAATTAAAAATGCTTTTACTCCTAAATCAATTAAATTTAAGATATATTGGTGACCATTGTTTCTATTCGTTTTTAATGCAATAAAAAGAGTATCGTTAGCAGATTGTAATGATCTACTATCATTTAAGAAATAATTTATTTTCGGATTATTTTTTCCAACAAAACGGGTCTTAGTTATTTCGGCAATCTGTTTTAAGGAGTACATTTATTTTAATTTTTTAGTATTAAAACAATTTCTACATAATGGTTCATAGCTATCGGTTTCGCCTAAAATCACTAATTTTTCTTCTTTACTTGTTCGATGACTTACATAGGCTAAATTACCACAATTCATGCAAATGGCCTGCAATTTAGAAACATATTCTGCCAGGGCCATCAATTGCGGCATTGGCCCGAAAGGCTTACCGGTAAAATCTAAATCTAAGCCAGCCACAATTACTCGAATTCCTCTGTTTGCTAATTCACAGCAAACAGCTGGTAATTCTTCATCAAAGAATTGAGCCTCATCAATCCCTATTACATCAGCATCTGAAGTTAGAAGTAAAATGTTTGAACTTGATGGAACAGGAGTGCTAATAATTTCATTGCCCTGATGACTTACTACTTTAACATCGTGGTAACGTAAATCAATATTAGGTTTATAAATTTCTATTTTTTGTTTTGCATACTGCGAGCGTTTTAATCTTCTGATGAGCTCTTCGGTTTTACCAGAAAACATGCTTCCGCAGATGACCTCAATCCATCCGTGCTTCCTTTCAGTAATTGTAGTTTCTAAAAACATTGTTTAAAAAGCGTGTAAAACAAAGTTTAAATTTAGCTTAAGATGAGGCAAAATCAAATTAAATTAGATATTGTTTTTAAATTAATTCACACAGGTTTAAATATGGAAAAAATATTATTCAAAATTCAGTCTCAAATAAATGAATTAGCACCGGCTTTAGAGGTTTTTATTGACGAAACTATTCAGCCTAGCGTGAAGGATTGTGAAAATTTACAAGGTCAATTAAGTGTTCTTCAGGAGCAGGTGGCCGTTTATAAATATAATCAGGTAAATCGCGAATTGTCTCCTAGTTTTGCGATTCATTCAAAAGTAAGTAGTTCAGAAATTCTTGATGTAAAACATGAAAATACAGAAGCGTTAAACACAAACCCAATTAAAGAAATTGAGGCGATTGCTGAATCGCCAGTTTTTCAAAACGCTGAACTAATTGTTGAGCCTCCTATTCAAAAAGTTTCTACTGAAAATAGTATAAAGCCAATAAATATTGGTTTAAACGATAAGTTTAGATTTATAAATGATTTATTTGTTAAAAAAGCCGAAGAATATAATTTAGCCATAGAACAATTAAATAATTTAAAAACGCATTACGATTGCGAGATTTATTTGAATAGTTTAAAAAAAATATATGCCTGGAATGACGATAATGAAGTTGTGAATTTATTTTATGCTCTAGTAAAAAAACGTTTTTAATTCATGTATAGGTGTTTTGTTTTATTGTGTTTATTTACATTAAAATCTTTTGCGCAAGATACAATTTATGCCCGCGATGTTATTCGCCAATTAACTTCTAAATCTTTTTTTGGAAGAGGTTATGTAAAAAATGGTTTACAAAAAGCAGAGTCATTTATTATTAATGAAATAAAAAAACAAAAAACTTTTCCATTATTCGGAAAAACATATACCCAAACCTTTATCCACTCTGTAAATACTTTTCCAAAGACTTGTGATGTTAAATTAAACGGAAAAGAACTTGAGCCAGGTATTGATTATATTTTAAATCCAAATAGCCCTTCAATTAAAGGGAAGTTTAATTTAATTAAAAAAGACAGTAGTTTTTATTCTGATAACTCGAAGGTTAATGTTCTATTTAAAAACAAATTAACTTATCGCGTTTCATCTGTAGTAGATTTAAGATGCGAAATTGAATTGGATAAGCATTTAATTAATCAAGAACCAAAATTTATAGAGCTTAATATTCAGAATAAATTTTTACCTTTTTTTAAAAGTAAAAACATAGCTTGTTTTTTACCTGGCTTGGCCGATTCGGACTCTATGTTAGTTTTTTGCGCACATTACGATCATTTGGGAGGCATGGGATCTAATACATTTTTTCCGGGAGCTAATGATAATGCCAGTGGAGTAAGCGTTTTGTTAAATCTAATAAAATTTTATGTTGCTAATCCTCCTAAATATAAAATAGTGTTTATATTTTTTGCAGGAGAAGAGGCAGGTTTATTAGGATCTAAGGCTTTCATAGAGTCTAAAACAATTCCTTTAAATAAAATTAAGTTTTTAATTAATTTAGATTTATTAGGCACAGGCAACAATGGTATTATGGTGGTTAATGGCAATGTGCATGAAAAAGAATTTAATCGACTAAATTTAATAAATTCTGAAAACAGATATGTGAATGAAATTAAAAAAAGAGGAAAGGCTGCCAATAGCGATCATTATTGGTTTTCAGAAAATGGAGTGCCTTGTTTTTTTATTTATACTCTGGGAGGACCTTCGGCTTATCACGATATTAATGATGTGGAGAAAAATCTCCCGCTTACAGACTATGTTGATGTTTTTAAATTAATTACAGAATTTAGTAAGAGCTTTTAATTTATTTTATTACGATAAAAATTCATAATGTCGATCTCTTCCCAAACTTTTGGTGCTAAAAAAAATCGAATGTCTTTTTTTTCATTAATCGCTTTGCGAATAAATGTTGATGAAATATCCATCTTCGGGGCTTCGGTTAAATGTACGTTTGGATGAGAGTCAAATTGGCTTGGCTCACAATTTGGCCTAGGATAAACATAAATATGAAACTGTTTAAGTATCGTCTCAAAATTTTTCCATTTATTAAAATTTTGTAAATTATCTTGCCCCATAATTAAACTAAATTGATGTTGAGGATACTTTTCGCTTAAATGAGCCAAGGTGTTAATTGTATAAGATGGCTGGGATAGATTAAATTCAATCGAACTACTTTTGATTCTTGGAAAATCGTCAATAGCCAAATTAACAAGCAATAATCTATTGTTTTGATTTAATAATTGATTTTTATTTTTTAATGGATTTTGAGGACTCACTACCATCCATATTTCTTGCATTTCAGTATAACAAATCATGTAATTTGCAATTGCCATATGACCAATGTGAATAGGATTATATGATCCAAAAAATAAACCGATATGCATACTCAAAATTAGTAGTTATTTTTGTAAATATTATACATAATTTTATTCTTCAATGATAAATTTACTTGATTTAGATAATTTTATATTTATACCCAATAAAAACGAGTATGATAATGGGCTTATTTATGAATTAGAAAAGACGGATAGTTTTGCTGAAAATACTTTTGTAATATTGCCTTATCACAACCCACAAACAGATCAGGTTAGTCCAAATTTTTTTAAAATTATTAGTGAGAAAAAACTTAATAAAAATGATTTGATTTTTGATAAATCAATTAATCCACCAATACATTTAATATCATCTATTTCGAAAGAATCATATTTAGATAAAGTTGTCAAATTAAAAGAACACATTCAATTAGGTAATATTTATGAAATTAATTATTGTATTCAGTTTTTGTCTGAGCAAATAAACATCTCTCCACTAAATATTTTTTTCAAATTAATTGAATTAACAAAAGCCCCATATACAGCTTTGGTTAAGCTAAACAACGACTTTATTATTTCGGCTAGCCCAGAATTATTTCTAAAAAAAGTTGGAAATAAATTATCTAGTAAACCCATAAAGGGAACAATTAAAAGAGGAATTACAAAACACGAAGATGATGAACTTAAAAATTATTTACACAATAGTTTAAAAGAACGTACAGAAAATGTTATGGCTGTTGATGTTTCAAGAAATGATTTATCTATAATTGCACAGCGAGGTTCCGTTAATGTAAATAAATTGTATAACATAGAAAGTTTCGAAACTGTTCATCAAATGGTAAGTACTGTAAGTTGTTTAATTAAACCTGAAATATCATTTCATGAAATTATTGATGCAACTTTTCCGATGGCAAGCATGACCGGAGCTCCAAAATTAAGTGCAATGACCTTAATAGATGAGTTTGAAAATTTTGAACGAAATTATTATTCAGGCGCTATGGGAATTATTGATTCTGAAGGAAACTATACTCTTTCAGTAATTATTAGAAGTATTTTTTACAATATAAAAACTCAAAAATTAAGTATAGCTGTTGGCGGAGCAATTACTTATTTGAGTGATCCCGAAAAAGAATATGAAGAATGTTTACTCAAAGCTAATGCTTTATTAAAAGTGCTTGACGCAAAAATAGTTTAGAATCGATCAACTTTTTTCTTCCCAAATATTTACAAGTTGAATAATTGTTTCAACTGCTTTTTTCATATCTTGTATACTTACCCATTCTTGTTTGCTATGAAAAGCGTGTTCGCCTGCATATATATTCGGACAGGGCAATCCCATAAATGACAATCTAGAGCCATCTGTACCGCCTCTAATACTTGATAGGACAGGCTTAACTCCAGTTCTTGTTATTGCTTCGATTGCATGATTTACAACATTTGGATGCTTGTCTAATACTTCGCGCATATTTCGATATTGTTGAGTAACAATAAACTCAAAACTACATTTATTGTAATTTAATAATACCTGATTTGTAATATTTTTTAATTCTTCCTCTAAAGCCAAGAGTGTTTCTGTATCAAATGCCCGAACTATAAATTTTATTTCTACTTTTTCTAAGCCACCATTAATACCAGTTGGATGAATAAAGGGCTGCTTATTTTCTGTAGTTTCAGGTGTTTTATCTTTCGGAATCTGATTAATAATTTGCGAAGCTATTTTTATGGCATGTTGCATTTTATCTTTTGCAAAGCCCGGATGAGTGGTAAATCCATTAATTTTTATCGTCACAGCATCAGCACTAAAAGTTTCGTTTTCTATGTGACCAATTGTTTCACCATCCATCGTATAACCAAAATCAGCGCCTAATTTTTTTATATTTACTTTATCAGCTCCTCTACCAATTTCTTCATCGGGAGTAAATAGAATTCTAATTTTTCCATGCTTAACTTCTGGATGTAACATTAAATAGTTGGCAGCATCCATAATTTCGGCTACACCAGCTTTGTTATCGGCACCTAATAAAGTATTGCCATCAGCCGTAATAATATCATTTCCAATTTGATCAGCTAAGGCCGGATGTTCTATAAAGATTATTTTTTGGGAAGTATCGTTGGGTAAAATAATATCTTGTCCAGCATAATTTTCATGAATTATGGGATTTACATTGGTTCCACTACAATCTGGCGATGTATCAACATGCGAGCAAAAACAAATTACAGGAACCACCTTTTCTGAATTACTTTCAATGGTGCCATAAACATATCCGTGCTCATCGAGTTCAGCATCTTTGATTCCCATTTCTTTTAATTCTTTTACAAGAATACGCGATAAATCCTTTTGTTTTTCGGTACTTGGGCAGTTTATCGATTCTGGATCAGATTGAGTATCTATTTTAGCATAGCGCACAAAACGCTCTGTAACAGTATAATTATATTGGTTAAAATCCATAATCAATCAAATTTATTTTAGAGTTAAAATTAATAAAAATCACCTTGAATTTTTTAAATAAAAAAGCCAACTGCTAGAACAATTGGCTTTTAATAGTTTTATACTTAGTTATGCAACTTTTAATTGATTAAGTTTTGCATTTTTTAATTTTTCTAAGGCATAATCTAATGTAATAGTAAATTGTTTAATTGGTTTTTCTTCGCTAGGTAAACTATACATTAAATCAGTCATAATAGCTTCACAAATTCCTCTTAAGCCTCGGGCACCCAATTTAAATTCTAATGCTTTATCTACAATTAAATTTAAAACAGTTTCATCAATTTCTAATTTAGTTCCTTCCATTTTAAACAATTGTTTGTATTGTTTAATTAAAGCATTTTTAGGATCAGTTAAAATTTGACGTAAAGCAGATCGGTCTAAAGGTTTTAGATAAGTTAATACAGGTAATCTTCCAATTAATTCAGGAATTAATCCAAACGATTTTAAGTCTTGGGGCGAAACGTATTGCAATAAGTTTCCTTTATCAATTTCTAGCTCATTTACAGAAGAAGTATAGCCAACAGATTGAGTGTTTAGCCGTTTAGCTATTTTTTTGTGAATACCATCAAAGGCTCCTCCACAAATAAATAATATATTTTTTGTATTAATGGCAATCATTTTTGCATCAGGATGTTTTCTTCCACCTTGAGGCGCAACATTTACAACCGATCCTTCTAATAATTTTAGGAGCGCTTGTTGAACCCCTTCTCCACTAACATCTCTAGTTATTGATGGATTATCACTTTTTCTTGCTATTTTATCTAATTCGTCAATAAATACTATTCCTTTTTCTGCGGCGGATACATCATAATCTGCAGATTGTAATAATCGAGTTAAAATACTTTCAACATCTTCACCAACATAACCAGCTTCTGTTAAAACAGTGGCATCAGCAATACAAAATGGCACATTTAATAATAATGCAATGGTGCGTGCTAACAATGTTTTTCCTGTGCCGGTTTCTCCAACTAAAATTAAATTAGATTTATCGATTTCAACATCTTCTTTATTATTTTTAGATAGGTGGGTAATGCGTTTAAAATGATTGTAAACAGCTACACTAAGGATTTTTTTTGCTTCATCTTGCCCTATTACATATTCATCAAGCTTTTCTTTTATGGCTTTTGGTTTTAATAGGTTCATCGCTTGCTGAACTTGATGTTTTAGTTCACCAGTGGTTTCTTCTTTTATTATGCCATAGGCTTGTGTTACGCAACTATCACAAACATGCCCGTTAATACCAGCAATTAAAATCTTTGATTCTTTTTTATCTCGTCCGCATAACGAACATCTTATTGTTAAGTCTTTTGCCATTTATTTTTTATCATTTCAAAGATAAGAATAATTTAGATTGCTTTTTTAAATCACATAAACCCTAATTCTAATTGAGCGACTTCGCTCATCATTTCTTTTTCCCAAGTAGGTTCAAAGGTTAATTTTAATTCAGCTGATGTAATTCCTTGTAATAATTTAAGTTTGTTTTCGACTTCTGCTGGAAGGCTTTCAGCAACTGGACAATTTGGTGAGGTTAAAGTCATTACTATTTTTAAATTATTTTCGTCGTCTAAATTTAACTCATAAATTAATCCAAGTTCCCAAATATCAATTGGAATTTCAGGATCAAAGCAAGTTTTTATTTCGTCAATAACTCTTTGCATTAATTCTGTATTTTTTGTAATAATTATTGCTGCCATTTTAAATTCTTTTTAAAGCTTCTTTTTTCATTTCATTAATCATACTTAAAAGCCCATTTGCTCTGGTTGGACTTAAGTGTTCTTTTAAACCGATTTGGTTAATAAAATCCATATCTGCTTTTACAATATCTTCGGCTTTTTGATTTGATAATACACGAACCATTAAAGCAATCATTCCCTTTGTTATAATCGCATCACTATCGGCGGTATATAAAATTTTATCATTTATTAAATCCGTGTTTAACCAAACATTACTCTGACAACCTTTAATGATACGATTGTTTGTTTTTAAATTTAAATTAATTAAAGGAAGTGATTTTCCCATATCAATGATGTGCTCATATTTAGATTCCCAGTCATCACCAAAAATCTCAAACTCTTCTATTATTTCTTTTTCTATTTCTTTAATTGTCATTATTTTATAATCGTTTTAATTTAAATAACAATTTAATTACTGTAACATTTTAATTACTTTTTTTAGTTTTTCAATAAAATAATTTATTTCTTCAATTGTATTATATATAGCAAATGAAATTCTAACGGTACCTTGTATTTTTAAATCTTGCATTAATGGCTGGGTGCAATGATGACCAGTTCTTACAGCAATTCCATAATTATCTAATAAAGTTCCAATATCGAAGGGATGATGGTTTTTTACATTAAAAGAAATAACACCTGCTTTTTCGTCACTTTCTCCATACATAATTATTTCTGGCATTTCTCTTAATTTTTTTTGAGCATGTTGAACTAATTTTTTTTCAAATTCAAAAATAGTTGTAATGCCTATGTTATTTATAAATTTTATGGCATTCGAGAACCCAATCACTCCTGAAATATTAGGTGTTCCTGGTTCAAATCTTAAAGCACCATCGGCATATTCAGTGTTTTCGAAGCTTACAGATTTAATTATACCACCACCAGATTTTGAAACAGGTAATTTATCTAGCCATTTTTGAGAGAGGTATAACAAACCAACTCCTGTTGGGCCATATAATTTATGCGCGCTACATACAAAAAAATCTACATCTAGTTTTTTTAAGTCTACGGGCATATGAGGCGCTGATTGAGCACCGTCTAATAAGATTGGTAATTGATGTTTTTTTGCGATACTAATTATTCTTTCTATGTCGGTAATTAAACCTAAAGTATTAGATACATGAGTAATGGCTATTAATTTTGTTTTATGTGTTATTAATTTTTCTATTGAATCATAGTCTAAATTTTGATTAGCTAGCAATGGAATAATTTTTAAAACGCCTTTATTTTCTTTTGCCCATAGTTGCCATGGTAAAATATTAGAGTGATGCTCATAAGTAGATAAAATAATTTCATCTTCTTTTTGTAAATGAAATTTAGCTAAGCCCTGCGCTACTATATTAATAGAATCAGTGCAGCCAGCTGTAAAAATTAGTTGTTGCTCGTTATCAATATTAAAATGATTAGCAACTGTTTTTCTTGCCAATTCGAATTGTTCAGAAGCACTTCTACTCAAGCTATGAACTCCTCGATGAATATTTGAATTGCTTTTTTTGTAAAAATCAGAAATGGATTCGATTACTGAAATAGGTTTTTGACTTGTTGCGGCATTATCAAAATAAATTAAATCACAATTATTAATTTTTTGATTTAAAATTGGAAATTGTTCGCGTATTTTAATTAAATCCATCATAGATTTTTTTCAAAAAAAAGAGTTATTTTTTCTTTTAAACTTTCGGGTTCAATTTTATTTATGATTTCTTGCGCAAATGACCGAAGTAATAATTTTTTGGCGCTTTCTTTTCCTATACCCCTAGTATTTAGATAAAAAAGTGCCTTTTCATCAATTTTTCCGGTTGACGTACCATGCGAACATTTTACATCATTGGCATAAATTTCGAGCTGTGGTTTAGCATAAATACTTGCATCATCACTTAATAAAATGTTTTTACTGCTTTGATATGCATTGGTTTTTTGAGCATCTTTTCGAACAAATATTTTACCATTAAATACTCCTGTGCTTTTGTCTTTTATAATACCTTTATATAATTCATTACTTTCACAATGAGGCGCCTGATGATCCATAAGCGTATGATTATCGATGATCTGATTTTCTTTTGAATAAAATAATCCATTTAAGTTAGCTTCCGAATTTTGACCAGCCAGCAAAACATTGTGATTATTTCTAACTAATTGCCCGCTTAAAGTAATAGTATGGTTGTGGTATTGGCTATCTTGTTCTTGTTTGATTTGATTGGTGTTAACCGAATAGCCTAAATGGCCTTCATTTTGAAATAAGGTTGAATTTAATTTAGCGTTTTTTGAAATAAACTTTTCACTCAAAAAATTAGTAAATACTTTTCCTTGTCCTATTAATATTTGTTCTTCAATAATAGTGGCTTCTGATTGTTCTTCTAATTCAATAAAATTTCTACTATTTACTAATGCTTCTGTTTCTGAACCTGAAATATAAATAATATGAATGGGCATTTTAAGCTTTTCACCTTTTTGAATTTTAAGATAAAAGCCATTACTGCAAAAAGCAGTGTTCATAGCAATAAATACATCTTTTTGTACATCGGCAATTGTCGAAATTAATTTATTGGCACTAGAATCTATATTAGCAAAAGAATGGACTTGTAATCCCTTTAAAATAATTTTATCGCTTAGCGCTTCTGAATAATTTCCATTAACTACAACTAGTGTAATCGTGTCTTTAATTTTATATTCGTTAATAGCTGTAACATTTATAAAATTTTGCTCAATATTTTTGAATTCTTTTTTTAAGATACTATCAATATTACAATATTTGTAATCTTCGTGTTTATTATTTGGTATGCCTACATTTTCTATTTGCAAAAGTGCATTACTTAAAACAGTGTCGCTAATAAACCCAACTTTAGAAGCTGTAGCCGAAATTTTTTCAATAATATGTTGTGCGGTTTGTGATTTTTCTAGTTTCATTTCTTAAAATCAAATTCTTTTTTTACTTCATCGTATCCTTTAGCTTCTAATTCTAAAGCCATTTCTTTTGTCCCTGATTTCACAATTTTTCCATTATATAATACATGAACAAAATCAGGGATAATATAGTCGAGTAGGCGCTGATAATGAGTAATTACAATAAATGCATTATTTTTATTTTTAAGCATATTTACACCATTAGCAACTATTTTTAAAGCATCAATGTCTAATCCACTATCGGTTTCATCTAAAATAGCCAATTTTGGCTCAAGCATGGCTAACTGAAAAATCTCATTCCGTTTTTTTTCTCCACCACTAAAGCCTTCATTTACGCTTCTGTTAGTTAGCTTTCCGTCTAACTCAACTAGTTTTTGTTTTTCTTTTACCATGGCTAAAAAATCTTTGGCCGCCATTTGCTCTAAGCCATTGTATTCGCGAATTTCGTTAATTGCAGTTTTTAAAAAATTGATATTACTCACTCCAGGTATTTCAACTGGATATTGAAATGCTAAAAATAATCCTTCACGAGCTCTATTTTCTGCTTCAAGCTCTAATAAATTTTTTCCGTTAAAAATAATTTCTCCTTCAGTTACTTCGTAATCTGGATGGCCAGCTAAAACAGAGGATAAGGTTGATTTTCCAGAACCATTTGGCCCCATAATGGCATGTATTTCTCCGGCTTTAATTTCTAGATTAATTCCATTTAGAATTTTTTTTCCATTAACTGAAGCATGGAGATTTTTGATTGAGATCATATTGTAAGTTTAATTTATTTGATAATTATAGTTATAAATTTTAATGTTGAATTTCGAAATATAAAACGCTTGCTTGTTAATATTCCAAATAAAAATAGACAAATGATCACTGGTTTTAAAATCCGCATTGATGTTTGCCGAATAATTATATTCTTCTTCCTTAAGATTTGATGAAGGGATTTCATTTAATTTGCATTGAAAATAATCTTTATTTTGATGGCTCTTAGAATCGTCCAGAGAAAAGCAGATAAGGGCATCTTTGCTTGAATTAGCAAAAAGTTCTTTTCTAATAATGTTTATTTTTAGTTGAATTCGGTTAGAATTAAATCCTATGCTGTCAAAAAAAACACTCATTCCAAAATCTTTATTTGCAAAGTTAAAGGGTGTGATAATTGTTGCAGAATCTGCTAATATAATTGATGTTTTTTCTTTTGAAAAAGGTTTTATATCGTTTATGCCCCCTAAACAGTTTTGGTATGAAGCGTCGGTTTTTAAAAAAACATATTTCCATTTTTTAAAATTCATTCCAGATCTTAAAATAATACTACGATTTTCTTGATAGCAATAAATTAGGTTTACAAACACTAAAAATAAGGAGATAGATGTTATCGAATAAAACGTGAGCTTTTGAGAGAGTAGGTGGTTAAATAATTTTGCGCCTATCATTGCAAACAGAGCGTAATAATCAACTAAAACACGAATGCCGAGACCATCAAAATAAGTATAGGCCCAGTAACTAGCAAAAAAGTAAAACATACTACTTAATAAAACTAAGGCTGCGATAAACGAAAATAAAGATTCCTTATAAAGAAAAAATAATCCCAATAGAAATAAAAAACAAATTGGCGTGTAAATAAATAAGCCACTTTCAAAACCAAATAACATTTTAAATATCTGAGGATTTAGCCAATAAAACCCATCAGCTTTATAGGTATTTTGAATTAGACTTCCGCTTTGTAAAAACCAAATTAAACTTTGAAAAGATAATATGCCTAAGGCTATTATTAGTGATAAATAAAAATATTTATTTCTAATTAAAGTTTTAAAAAATATCAGGCAACTTGACCAGTTTTTAAACCAAATGAATGGAAAAAAAAGCACAAAAAAATTATTTGGCCGAACTAATAAAATTAATCCGAGAAGAATTCCAGAATAAATTAAATACTTGTTAGATTGAATAAGAACAAGGCGATAACTGAAATACATAAATGCTGAAATTAATGCAAAAGAATAAACATGAGACATGCCAGCTTCAGACAATGTATAATGAATTAGATTGGTTCCAAAAAAAACAAGAAACAAAATTAAATTAATTACTTTTTTATTTGTGTTTTGAAGGTTGAGTAGTTTTTTTAAAAAGTTCAATCCTATTATAGCATATACTAGTGCTACAAGGCCAATAGAAATTTGAAAAGGCAAGCTATATCCATTTAATGGGGCACTTATAAGGAAAGCAGTTAAATAAGCCAAAGAAAAAAATGGAAGTAGTAAGATAGATAAACCAACTGTATGAACATTATATGTGCCTTCTGCAGTTTTTAAAATAAACCAGCTCGTATCAGTTTGATTGATAAGATCGTGTTGAATAAAAATTGAGATTAAATAAGAATAATAGTCTTTTGCATCTCCACCCATAAAGTCAACTTCAAAATTGGCATAGCGCCATTTAAAAATAAAACTTATCATAATTGCCAATGCAAAAAAAAGCAAATACAGATATTGACTAGGTGAATATTTTAAAATTGAACGAAACATAATTATTTAGCCTACACTTCCTTCTAAGCTAACTGCTAATAATTTTTGAGCTTCAACAGCAAATTCCATTGGTAATTTATTAAGTACTTCTTTACAATAACCGTTTACAATTAAAGCAATTGATTTTTCCATAGAAATACCTCTTTGCTTGCAATAAAACAATTGGTCCTCACCAATTTTGCTTGTAGTTGCCTCATGTTCAACTACGGCACTTTTGTCTTTTATTTCGATGTAAGGAAAAGTGTGTGCCCCACATTTATCTCCCATTAACAAACTATCGCACTGCGAAAAGTTTCGCGAATTTGTTGAGCCCTTTCTAATTTGAACCAATCCGCGGTAACTATTATTACTAAACCCTGCACTAATTCCTTTAGATATAATTGTGCTGCGAGTGTTTTTTCCAATGTGAATCATTTTGGTTCCAGTATCCGCTTCTTGTTTATTATTTGTTACTGCCACCGAATAAAATTCGCCAACGCTATTATTGCCTTTTAAAATTACCGAAGGGTATTTCCATGTAATGGCCGAGCCTGTTTCTACTTGTGTCCAGCTTATTTTTGAATTGTCTTCTAAACAAATACCACGTTTAGTTACAAAATTATAAATACCACCTTTTCCATTTTTATCTCCAGGATACCAGTTTTGAACGGTACTGTATTTTACTTCGGCATCTTTGTGAGCAATAATTTCTACAATAGCAGCGTGTAATTGGTTTTCATCGCGTTTCGGGGCGGTGCATCCTTCCAAATATGACACATAGCTAGCCTCATCGGCAACAATAAGGGTTCTTTCAAATTGTCCTGTGCCAATAGAATTAATTCTGAAATAAGTAGAGAGCTCCATTGGGCAACGAACACCTTTTGGAATATAACAAAAAGACCCATCGCTAAATACAGCACTATTTAAGGCGGCATAATAATTATCGGTATAAGGCACAACCATGCCCATGTATTTTTTTATTAATTCGGGATATTCAAGAACCGCATCGCTAAACGAACAAAAAATAATTCCTTTTTCTGAAAGGGTTTCTCTGAAAGTTGTTTTTACTGAAACGCTATCAAAAACCGCATCTACAGCTATGTTTGATTGCACGCCACTTAAACGTTTTTGTTCTTCTAAAGAAATACCTAATTTTTCAAAGGTTTTTAATAGTTCTGGGTCAACTTCATTTAAGCTATTTAATTCTGGCATTTTTTTTGGTGCAGAATAATAACTTATGTCTTGGAAATTAATTTTAGGATAAGATAAATGGGCCCAATTTTTTGGCTCCTCCAAAGTGAGCCAATACCGAAATGCTTTTAACCTGAATTCTAATAACCACTCGGGTTCATTTTTCTTTTTACTCAGAGCTTTAACTACGTCTTCATTTAATCCTTTAGCAAAGGTATCTGTTTCAATATCGGTAACAAAACCGTATTTATATTCGCTATTAATTTGTTGTTCTAAAATCTCGTTACTCATTTCAATTCTATGTCAATCAATATTTAATTAAACTCCAAAACTTTCTCCGCAACCACAAGTTCTTGAGGCGTTGGGATTGTTAAAAACAAAGCCTTTGCCATTTAAACCACCGGTGTATTCTAATTCTGTACCTACTAGATATAAAAAGCTTTTACGGTCAACTACTATTTTAACGCCTTTGTCTTCAAATTGTTGATCGCCATCTTTTATTAAATGATCAAACTCTAATTTGTAAGTAAGACCAGAGCAGCCTCCTCCATCAACACCAACTCTAATAAATGTTCCTTCGGGTCGGTTTTCTTCTTTAATTAAATTTATTGCATGCATTTTTGCATTTTCGGTTACTGTTATCATAATACGCTGTATTTAAGTGAAGTATAAAGTCTAAAATATATTAATTAGACTAAATCTAATTAAGCACAAAAATACCATAAAAAAGGTATAAATTCTAATTTTAATGTTAAAAAATTATGATTTAAAAAAAGTGAATTAAATACAATACTTCGTTTCTATTTAAATCAAAATTCACTTTTTAAATGAAATTGTATTTCAGGAAATTTTTCTTGAGCCATTTGAAGTAGCCATGCGCTTTCGGCTAAAAAGACAGGGCGATCTTCTTTATCAATTGCAATGTGAGCATTTCGATCTTGCATAAAATTATCTAGTTTTTTCTTATCACTGCA
>CAMCZO010000011.1 GCA_945887955.1 Chitinophaga pinensis
TTTTTCAGAAATAACAACATCAACAATTCTTCTATCATTTGGACATTCTCTTTTTACTACTAATTTTTTTGAATTTAATTTATCTACTATTCGAGAGGCGTCACTCATTCTATCCAACATTCGTTCTCTAATCAATTTAATACTACAGGGGTTTGGATGCTGACCGCGTAAAATTCTTAATACATTATATTGTTGGGTGGTAATTTTAGAGTCTTTAAATAAAAAATCATGTTTATTATTTACCCAGTTAGACGTATATATTAAATTAAGCATCAACTTTTGTTGTATGCTAATAAATTTTTGCTGCTGTATTTCGTCTTCTAATTTCAATATAAAATAAAAAAGTCTCTGGCTATGCCAGAGACTCATATAATTGGGTTTAAATTATTTTGCTTTTGTAATTTCTATATTAATATCTAATCTTACCTCTTCGCTCACAGCAACTCCACCAGCTTCTAAAACTGAATTCCAAACTAAACCAAAATCTTTACGGTTTATCGTACCACTTACTTTAAATGCATAACGCTCCATGCCATATGGATCTTTAATAATTTTTGATGCGCCAACAGCAGTTAAAACAACAGCATTAGTAAGACCATGCATGGTTAATTTTCCTGATAAAGTATAAGTTCCTTTTGTTTTTCCTGCCTTCATTGAGGTGCTAACAAAATTAATTTTTGGAAATTTTTCTACATCAAAAAAATCAGGGCTCTTTAAATGGCCATCTCTTTTTTCATCAAAGGTATTAATACTGGCTGCATCAACAGAAAAATCAATTTTAGCATCAGTAAAATCTATATCAGCTTTTGTACTTGATACTTTTCCATCATAAATTTTAAATCTACCTTCGGTTTCGCTTACCATCATATGTGTAACAGCAAAACCTAATTTGCTATGAGATGCATCTACATTCCAATTTGTTTGAGCTTTTGCGCTTGCAGATACTAAGGCAACTGCTACTAATGTTTTAAAAGTTGTTTTCATGAATTAATTTTTATTTTTTTAAGTTATAATTGTTCGGTAAATGTCGGATATAAAATTAAATGTTGCAACATCTAATTTTAAATAATTGTTAAATTATTAATTAAGTATAAATTTTAATCTTATACATTAATTCTTTAAAATTATTAAAAAATTAATATCAATTTATTAGCTATTATAAATTTAGCGCCCTAACAATCAATATCATACAATAAAAATTAAACATAATAGTCAAATACATTAGATTCTTATGTAACTTTGCTTTAAGTTTTAATTATAAAACATGAAATGGATCTTAAATTTTATATTAAAATCTTAAGCTTTACTATAAATCAAATAAAAAAATAAAAAACTTTATATGAATTACTCAACTGAACTTTTAAAAGGCACTTTAAAAACAATTGTTTTAAAACTATTAGCCGATAATAAAAAAATGTATGGTTACGAAATTACTCAACGCGTAAAAGAATTAACCTTAAATAAAATTCAAATAACTGAAGGGGCATTATATCCAACCCTGCATTCGTTAGAAGCAGATGGATTTGTGACTACTGAAACTGAATTTATTGGAAAACGAGTTCGAAAATATTATAGTTTAAGCCCAACAGGAAAAACAAAGACAAAAGAAAAAGTAAGCGAGCTCGCGAACTTTATGGAAACAATGAAATTTTTATTAGATATAAAAACAAAAACGACCTAAATGTATTGCTTGAGTGAAAAACAAATAGATTTTATTCTTAACGACATAAGAGCACGTGGCGTTGAGATGGAGAGCCTGCAGCTAAACCTCCACGATCATATTTGTTGTATCATAGAGCAAAATCTCGAAGAAAATGGAGACTTCGAGAGCTTCTATCAAAAAACCATTAAAACATTTTATAAAAATGAACTTTGGGAAATTGAAGAAGAAACACTCCTATTACTAACCCATAAAAACTATTACGCCATGAAAAAAATAATGATATTAAGCGGAACATTTTCTGCAGCAACAATGATTTTAGGAATCTTATTTAAATTTATGCATTGGCCTGGTGCATCATTATTCATCATACTAGGGATAGGCACATCGAGTTTAATTTTTTTACCACTTCTGTATTTATTAAAATCAAAAGATAGTCAAGCAACAAAAGATAAACTCATTCTTGGTTTAGGTATTTTATCTGGAATTTTACTAAGTCTTTCTATTTTATTTAAAATTATGCATTGGCCTTTTGCGATAATATTAGGTTACTCAGCAGTAATTATACTTGGATTAATTTTACTTCCTATCTATTTTATAACAGGAATTAAAACTCAAGAAAATAAAATAAATACCATAACCATATCAATTGTAATCATTATGATTTGTGGTTTATGGCTAACATTGGTTAGAACACCATATGGCTCAAGAAAAAAAGAAATAACAGACACGTCTTCTTTTTTAATCAATGAACAAATTGTTTCTTCTCAAAAAAGAATATATGATTCAATCACAAAAAATGACTCCTTGGAAAGTAATTCAAAAAAATTAAGTAAACAGATTATACGTGTTTGTGAAAAAATAAAATCGTCTATCATCTTAAAAGAAACAGGAATGACAAAAATATCAACTGATTTTGAAACTAAATTAAATTTTATTTCTGAGGCAAATTTTCGATTGCCTGGCACAGCAAATAAAGATGTTGATTCACTTCTAGAATTTATTAAAACATATCATTTAACACTAAATGTAACACCACATAAAACTAAACTACCATTAAGTTATCAAACAAACAGCGAAGAAAAGATTCCGTTTTTTGTTGGAACCAATTTGATAGTATTAACTCAATTGCAACAAACGGAATTAATTGTTATGCAAAATGAGATGTAATGTGATTTGTTAAAAATCAAAAGCCATACAGTTTATAAAACCTGTATGGTTTTCGTGCCTTTATAATTTAAACCTAAAGGTAAAACTGAAAATTGATGAACCTGATTTAGATCATCTTTTTAATAATTTTAATAAGGTATTAAATTAGTATATTTGATTAAACCTAAATCTATGAAACATTTATTTTTAATCTTAGTTGTAATAAGCTTAAGTGGATTTGGACAAACTGCAGAAGATTATTATAACACAGGAATTTCAAAATATAATTTAAAAGATTATACAGGAGCAATATCAGATTTTAACAATGCTATTCAACTAAATCCTGATGATGCATTAGCTTATTTTAAAAGAGGAACTGCAGATGGTGATTTAAAAGATTATAATGGAGCAATAGCTGATTATAATAAAGCCATTCGACTAAAACCAGATTATGCTGATGCTTATTATAACAGAGGGAATGCAAAGTCTTATTTAAAAGATTATAATGGAGCAATAACTGATTACAATAAAGCTATTCAATTAAAACCTGATGATGCTGATTTTTATTTTATGATAGGATGTTCAAAGTATGATTTACAAGATTATACAGGAGCAATAACTGATTTTAATAAAGCTATTCAACTAAAACCAGATTATGCTGATTCTTATTTTAAAAGAGGAACTGCAGAGGATGAATTAAAAGATTATAATGGAGCAATAGCTGATTATAATAAAGCTATTCAATTAAATCCTGATTATGCTGATGCTTATTATAAGAGAGGGATTGAAAAGAAAAAGTTACAAGATTATACAGGAGCAATATCAGATTTTAACAATGCTATTCGATTGAATACTGATGATGCTGATGCTTATTATAACAGAGGTCTTGCAAAATATGATTTACAAGATTATACAGGAGCAATATCAGATTTTAACAATGCTGTTCAATTAAATCCTTATTATTCTGGCGCTTATATTAACAGAGGTCTTGCAAAGTATAATTTACAAGATTATACAGGAGCAATAACTGATTATAATAAAGTTATTCAACTAGAACCGGAAAATGCATTAGCTTATTTTAAAAGAGGAACTGCAGAGAATGAATTAAAAGATTATAATAGAGCAATAACTGATTATAATAAAGCTATTCAACTAAAACCTGATTATGCTGATGCTTATTATAACAGAGCGATTGCAAAGTATTATTTACAACATTATAATGGAGCAATAGCTGATTATAATAAGGCTATTCAACTAAAACCTGATGATGTAAATGCTTATAATAACAGAGGTCTTGCAAAGTATTATTTACAAGATTATAATGGAGCAATAGCTGATTATAATAAAGCTATTGAACTAAAACCAGATTATGCTGATTTTTATTTTATGAGAGGATGTTCAAAGTATGATTTACAAGATTATACAGGAGCAATAACTGATTATAATAAAGCTATTCAACTAAAACCTGATTATGCTGATGCTTATTATAACAGAGGTCTTGTAAAAAAGAATACATTAGATTATACAGGAGCAATAACTGATTATAATAAAGCTATTCAACTAAAACCTGATTATGCAAGAGCTTATTATAACAGAGGAGTTTCAAAAAAAAGTTTAAAAATGTTTTTAGAAGCAATAGCTGATTTTAAAAAGGCTATAGAATTAGAACCTGATTTTGCAAAAAAAGGAGACATTAATGAAACAATGGAAGATTTAAAAAATTATACAGAACAAATGGCTAATTATAACATTGCTATACGATCAAAACCTAATGATGCTGATGAATATAATAATAGAGCTCTTGCAAAATATAATTTACAAGATTTTTTAGGTGCCATAACTGATTATAATAAAGTTATTCAACTAAATCCTAATTATGCTACTGCTTATAATAACAGAGGTCTTGCAAAATATAATTTACAAGATTATATAGGAGCCAAAGCTGATTATGATAAAGCTATTAAATTAAAACCTGATTTTGCTTCAGCTTATAATAACAGAGGTGTTGCAAAGTTTAAATTACAAGATTATTCAGGAGTGATAGCTGATTATAATAAACTTATTCAAATAATAAGACCTGATGATGATGATTATTCTAAAATTTATTATAAGAGAGGTATTGCAAAGTTTTATCTTGATGATAAAAATGGTGCATGTGAAGATATTAAAATTTCAGGAGAGTTTGGTTATACTGACGCATTTGATTTTATAATAAAAAATTGCAACTAATTCTTTACAATCATTTTTCATTATCCTACTAAGACTAATCTCTCTACTTAATAATTTTACCTACATTGATTAAAAATAAATCTCTTTTTTTGGTAAAGCCTTCATATTTAGTAATCATTCTTCTTGCATCTTTATTATAACCATTAATAAATTCTATAAATTCATATTCTCTTTTTTTACCATTCTTATCATATAATCTGCTTATCCAAAACTGAGTTACTTCACGATACTCTATTATTTTAGTTTTTGCTTTTATCATATCAAAAGGCTCACCTTTAATAACAATTTTTAATGTGGGTTTTACAGTTTTTACTGCTTTTGTTGGTTTAATTAATTTTGTCATAATTGATATTTTAATTTGATTAATCTAAAAAACAATTTACTTCTTGCCTATAAAATCAGACCAAGAGTTTATTTTGTTATGCCAGTTTATTAATGCCATATTTTAATTAAATATAGTATTTTACAATTATAAAAGAAATTTAAAATTAATTTATAATTGCCCCTCTATATTCTAATATTACAATAAAAATACAGGGGGCATGCTTATTTTTTTATAAGTGATTTTTTGTTGATAGAAGAATAAATCTAGCAAAAAGTTCTTCGCTGTACCATTTATATTTTTGGGTAAGTTTGATTACATTTTTGTGTATTTCATCGGCGTAAGCGTATCGTTTCATGGCTTCATAATTTTTCCAAACACTCACTGTAGCTTGCTGGATAAAAGGTAATTCGCCAATGCCAATGGCAAATTCTAATTCGTCGAATTTATAAAGTTCGTTGGCCGTTCTGCCCACTTTACTCCAAAATTGCCATAACCTAAGCCATTTAATTCGAGCCCTAGTTAAAACAACAATTTTACTCGTATCATTCATATCTGCGCCCTGATGGAATGGGTTAATACCCGACCATTTGCCATGAGACACTATGTTTTTAAGAAATAATGTTTGTAAAGAAAGGCACTTTTTTTTGTATGTTAAGAAATAGGGATTATTTGAATAAAAGTCATCTGAATGCTGCTGGGTTTCCCAAACGAGTAACCAAGCATATGTATTGAAGCTTGGCATAAAATCAAATCCCTTGCCTCCCCCCGAGCCCATAGATTTGAAAAAAGTTAAGCCAGGCACCTTTTTTAATCTGAACAAAGCCAAAGGAACCTGTTGAAAAGCCCAAAATTTAGATGCTAGGGAATTCAATTTAAAAATTGTAACGCTTGTAATTTGTTCTGCCATAGTAACTATTTTTTCTTTAATACAATAGTTTGGATACCCATTGGAATAATCTGCTCCAATAAAAAAAATGGCATAAGTAAAACCTTCCAAAAAACTAAATTCCAAAAGTGACTCTCCATTGATAAACTCCAATTTATATTTTTCTTTTGTTGATAACCCAACCACCAAAGGGTAAAGGCCGACATGGTGCCATATTTGCGATGTTTTACAATTTCCCAGTCATTTTCTGAAAAAATCATTTTCCAACTTTTAAAACTAAATAGGCTAATATGTCTAGGCGAGTGCCAGCCTTGCCAATAATTTTTCTGTATTTTTTGAATTATTCCTTGGTACATTGGAACTTCAATAATCAATATTCCATTTGGTTTCAAAAGTTGTTTACATTTTTCTATGGTCTGATTTAATTGATAATCATGCTCCAAATAATGCCAAGCTGTAATGAGATCAAATTTTTTGTGTAATTCTATGTTGCGCCAATCTCCTTCGAGGAGTGTGAGATTTTTATATTTTGGATCTTCCCATTGAGCTGAAGTAAAATCAATACCCATTGATCGTATATTTCCGGTTTTTGTTAATTGCAACAAAAAATCAGGCTTGCCACAACCAATATCTAGTACATCTGTATCTGATTTCTGTTTCAAATGCTGTAGTGCCATTTTTGCCCTACGCGCATTTAACTTTTGATCATCCCAAACTACAAAGTGGGCATATTTTCCCCAAGCTTTTTCTCCTCTGTAAGGTAAATAGGTATTGGTGTAATAATTAGTTAATTGATTTTCAGGAACGGGATTTATAAGAAATATTGATTCACAACATTGGCAACGATGAAATTTATAGCTCTCCGAATTTTCTACATGCATCATTGCATTAGTATTGGTATAAAAGCGATGATCCTCACTTTTACAAATGCTACAACTTGGTTTGGGTATAGATGAATTAAACAATGGGTCTATCTTAAATTAAAATTGCTGTATTCGTATATAATAATGAATTCAATTGATATAACGGAACTAAATTTAAACAAACGAAACGACTATTTGTTCTTTTGAGATTTATTTTTAGAACCAGCTTGACAATAAAATACAAGAAACCGTTGATCTTATTATTTACTATAAATTTAAGTTTATCCTTGGAACCTCAGCAAGTTTAGTAGTAAAGGATTTAGATAAACATTCGTTTTTTAATTTCCATTTTTTTTCTGTTCCTTGAACAGCATACTTTAATGCACCTCTACCCCATTTGGTATTCAAAATATCAACTGCTTTGTTAAGTTTTTTTTTCTTCTCACTATCCTCTTCTACAAACAAATTTAATTGCACCTCATTAGCCGGTGTTAGTTCATTTAAATAAATACCACATTTTTTGTACAAGTAACCCGACCTAAACATCAAATACAAGCCCTTTAATGCCGCCTTGATAATGTTGGCCGAATCATTTGTTGCAAATGGCAATTCAATTTGTTTAGTGTTAAAATATTGAGGCAAATCACTTCTAAATCTATTTGTTTGTAAAAAAACAGAAATGCTCGAGGCGTTAGAGCCTTGTTTTCGTAATTTTTCGCTCGCTGTATTAGCATGCGTAGATAAACTTTCTTCTAAAATTTTTACATCGGCTATCATATGGCCAAAGGACCTTGATACACAAATATTTTTTTTATCTGCAGGCACTTCGTCTAGCTCAATACAAGGCATTCCACGTAATTCGTTTACTAATCTTAATCCAACCACACTTAAGTTTTTTTTTATCCAAGAGTCATTTGCATTCATTAGTTTTAAAGCCGTATCAATTCCATGCTTTTTAAGTAGTTTTTCATATTGGCGGCCTACGCCCCAAATATCGCCTACATCAAAATCTTTTAATAGCTCCTTAACATCTTCTTGTGTTTTTAAATAACATACCCCATCGGCTTTAAATTTTTTCTTTACTAGCTTGTTGGCCACTTTAGCAAGTGTTTTGGTTGGTGCTATTCCTATTGATATGGGTATGCGAGTATTTCTTTTTACTACATACCTTATTTCTTTACAATAATCTATTAAATTATAATGTTTTTCAAAGCCTTTTAAATCAATAAATATTTCATCAATTGAGTAGACTTCATAATTAGGCGCATACTGATTTATCGTTGACATTACTCTGTTTGAAATATCACCGTAGAGAGTATAATTACTTGAAAAAACTCTGATGTGATGAAGTTTAACTTGTTCTTTAATTTGAAATAAGGGAACTCCCATTTTAATTCCTAAGTCTTTTACCTCTTGGCTTCTGGCCACAACACAACCATCATTATTGCTTAAAACAACAATGGGTTTATTTTCTAATTGAGGTTGAAACACGCGCTCACAACTTGCATAAAAATTATTACAATCAGCTAATGCGAACATGTTAAAGTCTTTTATTGTGTTTGTGGATGGAATAGGTTAAAACGCCCCAAATACTAAACCGATTATCTGTGGTTACTTCGATAGGCTTCATGTTTTTGTTATAGGGCATGAGGTATAATTTGCCTTCACTTTTAGCAATGCGTTTAAGTGTGTATTCATCATCAATAGCGCAAACTGCAATATCTCCATTTTGTGGTTCAATACTTGTATCTACAATTATTAAGTCGTCGGTATTGATATAAGCTTCTTGCATGCTGTTACCTTTTGCTCTAAATACAAATGTTGAAAGCGGATTTTTAAATAAAATCTTATTGAGGTCTATTCTTTCTTCGAGGTAATCTCCTGCCGGACTTGGAAAGCCTGCAGATATTGGTGATGTTATAAAACTAGCAGATAGTTCTACCTCGCATTCTATTCTACAAATATCAAAATCTTTACTATCAATTACTTTATTTTTAAATTTCATCTTAACCATATTTTCTGTTTATCGGAACATCCAATAAATAGATTGGTAAAGTTAATCTAAATGATAGCATCAATTTGCTATAAATTATAGCATAATAATAATAATTTAATGGGGAGAAAGGTTAAGGTTTAGGAATTTCATCTCTAACTTTATTTACCAATTTATAAATGCCATATTTTAAATAAATATAGTATTTTTAAGTTTAACAAGATTAGTAAAATTATTAGAACAAAAACTGGCTCTTTAAAAGTAAAATTTCGAAACTGACAATATTTTAAAGACAACAAAAAACTAATTTTAATTGTAAATGTACTACATTATCAAAAAAAAAATGAAAAAAATAACAACACTTGTACTCCTTACTTTTATTTCTAGCAGCGTATTGGCTCAAAGTCTTTTTGTAAAAACTGAATCGTCAGTAGAGGGCATGCCCGCGATGGTAGCAAAACTGTCTAAATCAAGCTCCACTTCCTTTTACAAAGACAACAGAGTAAAAACAGAAATAAAAACAATGATGTTTAGTCAAGTTCAAATTACAGAAACAGATAAAGTAACTATTTTTAATTCAGCAGAAACTAATTGTGCAATTATTACCAAAGCCGAATTATTAGAAGACAGTTTAGAAAATGATGTTTATGCAACAGAAGTACAAATAGAAAAAACAAACGAAACAAAAAAAATATTGGGTTACGACTGTGTGAAAACAATTATCAGATACAAAGTTGCAAATACTGATTCAAAAGTTGTTGGTTTAGAAAGTGAAATGACCTTTTGGACCACAACTGCGGTTATTATTCCTAAAACTAAACAACCTATGCCTGAACTAATGAAAAAAAACGCACTAACTGTTGCCATACAAAGCGTTGAGGGCTTTCCGATGCAAATAGAAACATGGATGAAAGCAAATGGTGTTAAAACTATTGGAACAGTTACAGAAATTAACACAAAAGATATAAAAGAATCAGAATTTGAATTAGATTCGAAAAAGTTTAAAAAACCAATGAATTTAAAAGAATATAAAAAATACCTTTTAAAAAAGAAGCTCGAATCTCAAAGGTATACAGGCTATTAATTAATAAACAATAATTTAAAACCTAAAATTAAAAAAATATGAAAAATTTATTTTTATTAGCGCTGTTACCAAATAAATTAAAGTCTAAACTAATTCCTGAACTTAAAATTATTGCCAGCGATATTTAAAATAAATGGAAACAATAATAAGAGCATATATTAAATCGGATAAACAAAGTTGCCTTGAATCGTTCAAAAGTAATGTTCCTGATTATTTTACTGAAGAAGAAATTGTAGACTTTGAAAATTTTTTATCAAGAATTGAAAGAGATGACTATAAAACGTATTATTATGTTTTAATTTATAACGATAAAGTTATTGGTTGTGGAGGATTTGGAGAAAAAGACACTAATAAAAATATAATTTCATTGGCTTGGGGTTTGATTCAAAAAGCATATCATAAAAAAGGTTTTGGTAAAAAACTATTGTTATATCGAATAGAACAAATTAAAAAACTTAAACTTAATTTTCCTATAACTATAGATACAACTCAATATTCGTATGGTTTTTTTGAAAAATATGGCTTTTCAACCTTATTAATAACTCCAAATTTTTACACAATTGGGATGCATCGATATGATATGAAATTAGAAATATAAAAAGGTCTAAAAAGAGAAAACGACTCTGCTTCGCTCATCAATATGATAACTCTATCAATTATAAATATAATTTCAAAATAAAAGAATTCGAATTAAAGAAACTCGAATTTAATGGCAAAACATTATAACTAATTATAGGAAAATTAGTTTTATAAATACTAATTTTGATGTCACATTTTTGATCAAAAACAAAATACTAAAAAAATGAAAAAATTTATAATTAATATCGAGTTAGAAGGATTGGACAACGAAACAAGAATGAAACTACTCCCAAGAGAACAGGAGCTTGTAAAAGAGTTAGAGCAAAATGGAACTATTGTAGATACCTTTATTAAACTTGATATGTCTGGAATTTTTATTGTTATTATGGCGGCTGATTCTGAGGATGTTCATTCAAAACTTTCAACTTTGCCTTATTACCCATATATGAAAATTGAAATTATTCCTGTGAGAGTAGTTAATAGCATTAATCAATAATACTAAGTCGGAAATTTATAAGCGTTAATAATTTTTGGTTTATACAATCCGTAATTTATTTTTCATGAATAAAAACACAACAATTTTTGTCGCTTTATTAGTTAATTTTGATGCATGAAATCGACAAACAAAAAAGTAAATTTTATACTCGACGTTTATAACGAAAAATGCCCTAAATGCAGAAAAGGATATGTCTTCAAACAAGATGTGCGTGTTTTAAATTTGCCTGTGATGAACGATGCCTGTGATAAATGCAACTATCATTTCGAAAGAGAACCTGGCTATTTTATAGGCGCTATGTATATAAGTTATGGATTTGCCGTGCTTCAAGGCGTATTAACATTTTTAATTTTGAATTATGGATTTCCGCTACTCGAAACCATTTATAAAACAATTATCGTAGTGCTTGTTATAACTATTTTAGGTCGTAAAAATTACAAATTATCACGTGTGCTGTATATCCATATTTTTCCATGGTAATGAATAAAATTTTTAATAAAGCGGAATAGCTTTAGAATGCGGCAAACAATTTAATTCTGTGTTACGCTTATTTTTGCCGATTGATTCCAGTTATAGCAATGTATTTCTCTTGTTACTTTTCCATCGTCAAAAAAATTCATGATAGAGAACGAAGGAGGAAACTGGTGATGGTTCCCTTTCCACCATGAGCCGCTTACTGCTCCATTACAATAATAATCTACACCAAGATAATTTACATGATCAATCATGTGAATATGTCCACTTAAACAAGACTTAACATTGGGAAATTGATAAAACATGGAAGTTAGCTCCCCCGCATCGGCATGCAAAATGCTTGAGGATACCCTTCTATGCCTTTTTTTAGTGAATAAACTATCAAACATTGTGCATATCGCCAAAATAGGCACGTGAGAGATTATACAAATAAAATTATCTTGAGGAGTATTGCCCAATTCATCTTTCAACCAATTCATTTGTTCTTCATCCAATTGAGCAAAGTAACCGGGTATTGAATTTTTGCATTGAATACTATCCAAAACAATAAACTTCCATTTCCCTTTAGTTAGAGAATAATACGGTTTATTGATTTTGTATTCTTCCATCGCTCTATACTTGCTTTCCTTCTCATTTGATTTGGCAATCGGCCATCCAATTAGGTCATGATTACCTATACAATTGGTAATCGGAATCGAATTTTCACTGCGGAATATGGAATGAAAAAGGCCCCATTGTTTTTTTATTTTTTCTTTCGAGTAGGTTAAAGCTGAATTCATGATGGCATCTCCACCATTAATAATAAAATCAGGTTTATGATTTAGCGAATTTACGGCATTGAGACAAGAGGCTAATCCTCTTTCAGCCTCAATGCCACTTTCAATGTGAATATCGGTTAAGTGAGCAACCCTAATCGGTGGTGACGAAAATAGAGATTCTTCGCCACCAAAGTTGGAAAGTACTGAAGCGGTCATGCCAGATGATATAAGGCCCAATGAAGATAAGCCGATCAATTTTAGAAATTTACTTCTATCAATATTTTTCATACAATGTATTATTTTATAAATACAAAGTTTGCTTCTGAAATTTATGTAAATATTATTGCTTTGTTATCTTATATGATTTTATCAACTTGTTTTTGTTTAGAAGTGCTCTAAAATCTGAGCCAGCAAATTCAAGGTTAATTTAAATCAGTTTTAATCTAACGCACAGTTTTATTTTTCCTAAAATTATTAATTCAACAACTGATTTTAGATCGAAAATTTAATTTCCTAGGTTTTGAAGTTTAAATGATTACATTTATAATACAACGTAGTCTAGTAAAAATTAATATGTGGAAACCAGAGACCACTGAAAAAAACGGGGAGTATTCTGAAAAGCCATAAGAGTAAGAATAAAAACTAAAACTAAAAAAATGAAAATAATAAAATTAGTTACAATTGGCCTCTTAATTGCAGGAGCAACGACGTTTTCAAATTGTGCAAAAGATGGAGCTGTTGGCCCTGCAGGTAAAAATGGTAATGCAAATGTTGTTTCTTCTTCCATTACATCTGGAAGTTGGACTTTTGTTTCACCTTCTTGGTCACAGTCCTTTTCATATTCTGCGATTACACAAGACATTTTAGACAATGGTGCTGTATTGGTTTATGTTGCGGATGGTGCAAATTATTTTCAATTGCCTTATACATTTTATCCTAGCAGTGTATACTCTCGAACATATACCTATGTTCATTATTTGGGTGGACTAAAAGTTTATGTAACAGATTCTGATTTAGATACTACAGAGCCAGGAACTCTTAAATTTAAAGTGGTCGTAATTGAAGCATCAGGACTAATAAAAAATCCTAATGTTGACTTAAACAATTACCAAGCAGTTAAAAAAGCTTTTAATTTGACGGATTAAAAACCAACAAATAACAAGAACGGGACGAATGGAGTTAATTCACGTTCGCCCTTTTATTTTGGTTTTAGTCTTACTATCTTTTAACACAAAGAATGAAATAAATCTACTGCATTCACCCCGAAAAAAAAAACCCCCTGTAAATACAAGGGCTTGAAGCTTTATCTGCGGAGACTGAGGGATTCGAACCCTCGATACAGTTACCCGTATACAAACTTTCCAGGCTTGCTCGTTCGACCACTCTGACAAGTCTCCGATTATTTTTGGAAGTCAAAGTTAGAATAAATAATTTAATATTAAATTACTTAAATGTTTTAAGGTCTTTTAATAATAAAAATTATTCTTTTATTACTTTTAAGCTTGTTCTTCTATTTTTCGCTTTGCCTTCTGCTGAATTGTTATCAGCTATCGGAATAGATTGTCCGTAACCAATTGATGTAATTCTATCGCTAACAATTCCTTTATTTACTAAATATTTTTTTACTGTCATCGGCACGATCTTGAGATAATTTTAAATTCGATTCTTCTGTACCAACATTATCAGTATGTCCTTGAATTTCAATAAACATATTACTTTTTAGTTTTAGAACTTCAACCAGATCGTTTAGAGCTTTATTTGATGTTGGTTTTAAAGTAGAT
The DNA here is from genome assembly GCA_945887955.1 of Chitinophaga pinensis. Lineage (GTDB taxonomy): Bacteria > Bacteroidota > Bacteroidia > B-17B0 > Aurantibacillaceae > Aurantibacillus. Next base: position 14,278 of record CAMCZO010000011.1, read on the forward strand.
TTTCCAGTATCAAAATATACATTATCTAAAATAAAATTTTTGGGAGGATCAATTTTTATTCTAACTTCATATGTAGCTTCCTTATCATCAGAAATAGTCATTTTTGTGTAATCTTGATCAGTAGTAAATGTTTTATACTTTAAACCATAGGTATTGTTAACTGGTATTAATACTTGAAACTTCCCGTTTGCATCTGTAACAATTTTTATACTTGTTTTTGTTTTGTTGTTATAAAAAATAATAATTTCGTTGCTTAAAATTTTATCTTTAAAATTCGTTACAAGTCCTTTTAACAAAGCCAATTGATTAGTTGGTTTTAATGTTTGTGAATTGTAAGAAAAAATCAAAACACAAAAAAAAGCAATAAAAAAATATTTTTTCATTTTTAAAAATTAAAAAGAAGGTTCATTAAAGTCTTCAATATCATTTCTCTTAATAATATCATTAGGAGAATCATCTACTCTGTCCCAATTTTTAGAAGCAACAGTTTTAGTGCCGTTATTTAAAAAATCGCTATTATGTTCGAGAGCAGACGAATTATTATAAATAATATCTTGTCCCTCGGTATCTAAATCTGCAAATTTTGCAAATTGCCCAATAAACCTAAGGTTAACGTCATCTAAAGCACCATGTCTATTTTTTGCAATAATAATTTCTGCTCGTCCAGCAGTAGACACATTATTTTCGTCTACCAATATTTTATAGTATTCTGCTCTATAAATAAACATAACCATATCGGCATCTTGTTCAATAGCGCCCGATTCACGTAAATCACTTAATTGGGGACGTTTAGTGTTACCAGGTCGATTCTCTACCTGACGACTTAATTGTGATAATGCAATGATTGGAATATCAAGTTCTTTTGCTAAACTTTTTAAACCACGAGAGATTGTACTAATTTCTTGTTCTCGGTTTCCTTTTCCATCAGGCCCGCCACTCATTAATTGCAAATAATCAATAATAATTAATTCTACTTTCTGATTTTCTTTTAATCGGCGTGCTTTAGCTCTTAATTCAAAAAGAGACAGGGCAGGAGTATCATCAATATATAATGGAGCTGAAGACAGTTTTTTTATGCGTTCGTTTAGTTGAACAAACTCATGATTATCTAAATTGCCTTTTAATATTTTACTTTGATGTATTTCTGTTTCGCTAGATATTAAACGCTTTACCAATTGTATGCTACTCATTTCTAAACTAAAAATTGCAACTGGTTTATTAAAATCAACAGATGCATTTTTGGCCATGCTTAATACAAATGCAGTTTTTCCCATACCAGGTCTAGAGGCAATAACCATTAAATCAGATTTTTGCCATCCCCCAGTAATTCTATCAATAGCAGTAAATCCGCTTGGCACTCCTAATAAACCATCTTTTTGATTAGCAGCAATTTCTATTTCATTAATTGCTTTAGCAATAAGCGTACTCATTTTATCATGCTGCCGACGAACATTAGAATCTAAAATTTCGAAAATATTTTTAGTTGTTTCATCTAATAATTCAAAAACATCAGTACCATCTTCATAAGCCATTTTAATAGTGGCTGTACTTAAACGAATTAATTCGCGTTGAATAAATTTTTGAGCTACTATTCTAGCATGAAATTCTATATTGGCTGAAGAAGCTATTCGATTTGTTAGCGCAGATATATAATAAGCACCACCAACAATTTCTAATTCTCCTGTTCGTTTTAATTCTTGAGTAACAGTTAAAATATCAACTGGCTCCGAACGATTAAACAATGAAATCATGGCCGAATAAACGCGTTGATTTTGTTCTTTATAAAAAGCTTCATGACTAAGAATATCTATTACAGTGCTTAATGCTTCTCGTTCTAAAAGCATGGCGCCTAAAACTGCTTCTTCTAATTCAATGGCTTGAGGAGGTAATTTTCCAATTTCGTTTACATTAGATATTGGAGAAACTAAAGCTCGTTTTCGGGTTTTATTTTGATTGTCTTGATTCATAAAAATTAATGTACTTAAACAAAAGTGCAACTTAATATCTTCATTTAAATTTACATTTTCTTAATAAATTGTTTACAAGTATTATTCTCATGTCAAAGCCTTTTATTTTCAAGTATTTCAAGTCAATTCTAGTGTTAATAACAAGCTAATTCAATTATAAACAGGTTGGCTGTTAAGTAATTGTTAGTTTTTTAATAGGCTTCATTCTCAATTAATTAAGCATTTATTCAAAATTTAGTGTTTGATTTATAGATTATATTTACATTTTTAATTATGAAAATTTTAATAGTTGACTCTAATCATTCGATACTTCATGAAACGCTTATTTCTAATGGGTTTTCATGTGATTTATTTTGGGATAAATCGGTAAATGAGTTAAAATCAATTTTACCAAATTACGATGGCTTAATAATAAGAAGTAGGTTTAAGATTGACAAAATATTATTAGAAAATTGTCCAAATTTAAAATGTATTGGAAGAGTTGGCGCAGGCATGGAAAATATTGATTTAGTATATGCTAAAGAAAGAGGGATTGTCTGTTTATGCGTGCCAGAAGGAAATAGAGATGCTGTTGGTGAACATGCTTTAGGTATGTTATTAATGCTTTTTAATAATTTAAAAAAAGCTGACAAAGAAATAAGACAAGGAAAATGGTTACGCGAAGAAAATAGAGGGCTTGAGTTAAAGGGTAAAACAATTGGTATTATTGGGTTTGGGAATATGGGAAGTAGTTTTGCTAAAAAACTTTCTGGTTTTGATTGCAAAATTTTAGCTTTTGATAAATATAAAAATGGATTTACGAACGAATTTGTAAAGGAATCAACAATTCAGAAAATACAAGATGAATGTGATATAATAAGTATACATCTTCCTCTTACAAACGAAACGCGTTTTATGATTAACGATGCTTTTATTAAAGCCTTTAAAAAAAATATTTATATCATTAATACCGCTCGAGGAAAATGTTTAGACACAGCTGACTTAGTAGAAGCAATTAAGTGCGGTAAAGTTTTAGGGGCTTGTTTAGATGTACTGGAATTCGAAAGCGATTCGTTTGAAGGGTTTGAAGAAAATCAATTGCCTGAATCAATGAAATATTTAATTCATTCTGATAAAGTTATTTTAAGTCCACATATTGCGGGCTGGACTCATGAAAGTAATTTTAAAATGAGTGAGTTAATCGCCATTAAAATGCTTTCAGTTTTAAAAATTTAATACAATAGTTGGCGTTGTTACCACGTTAGATTTATTATCTTTCATGTCCACCATAAAAAATTCCAATTGAATTTTTTTGATTGCGTCACTAGGTCGAAACTGACTGAGAGGCAATTCAATTTCTCCAGTTATAGATTTGTTTTTGTAATATTCATTAGGCGTAACAAGAACGTATGAAAAAGCTAAGCCCTTTGAAAATTTATTAGAATCGGGATAAAAATAAGAAGGAATAACAACAATATTTGAAGGGTCTGTTTTTTGATCTCTAAATAAATCGCCATCGCCATCTTCAAAACTAAATTTTAAAACTGCTGTATCTTGATTAGAATAAGGAGATTTTCCAGCTTTTTCAAAATCTATATAGGCAAGAACCGGCACGACATTTTCGGTTTTAGCCTTTACACAGGCAAAACAAATTAAACTTGCTAAAAATAAAATTAATAGATTGCGCATGAATTAAGAATCAATATCTAAATTTACAAAAAAAAGAAAAGATTAAAAAACAATAAGTTGTTAAAAAACATAAATAGTATTTTTGATTGTAAATCAGAGCTTGATTTTTTAGAATTAAGTATCGACACATTTAATTTTCAATACCAAAATAATTTAGTTTATAAAAATTGGGTAGATTTATTAAAAGTTATTCCTAAACATGTTATTTCTCTTTCTGATATCCCATTTTTACCTATAGATTTTTTTAGAGACCAGGTGGTTATTTCGACACCTATTACCGAAAAAACAATCAAATTTACAAGCAGTTCAACAACATCTTCTTTTCCATCCACACATTTTGTAAATGATATTATTTTTTACGAAAAAAGTTTTTTAACTAGTTTTGAATTGTTTTATGGTTCAGTTCAGAACTATTGTGTTTTGGCTCTGTTGCCTAATTATTTGGAACGATCAGGATCTTCATTAGTATATATGTGTAAAAGATTAATAGAAGAATCAAATCATCCATTATCAGGTTTTTTTTTGAACGATGTAGACGATTTAATATTAAAGATAAAGAAATTAAAAACGAGTAATCAAAAAGTTTTATTGATTGGTGTTTCTTATGCTTTAATGGATTTGTGTGATAAGGAACTTGAATTGAGCGAACAATTTATTGTTATGGAAACAGGCGGAATGAAAGGTTTGAGAAAGGAGATGTTAAAACCTGAATTGCATAAATATTTAAAAAAAGGATTTAAAATAAATAATATTCAAAGCGAATATGGCATGACTGAATTATTAAGTCAGGCTTATAGTTTACAAAACGGATTGTTTCAAAATCCTCCTTGGATGAAATTTTTAATTAGAGAGATAAACGATCCTTTAATGATAAGAAATGATAATAAAACAGGAGGCATAAATGTGATAGATTTAGCTAATCAAAATTCATGCGCTTTTATTGCAACAAAAGATTTAGGTCGTTTGGTTAAAAATAATAACATAGAGTTCCTTGAATTAATGGGACGTTATGATCATAGCGATACAAGGGGTTGTAACTTAATGATAGATAATTTTTAATCGCTCTGGCGCCCTGCAAGTAAAAACATTACCGCCATTCTAATAGCAACTCCATTTTCAACTTGATCGAGAATGATAGATTGATCGCTATCTGCAACATCGCTTGTTATTTCTACACCACGATTTATTGGGCCTGGATGCATAACTATTATCTTTTTAGACAAACTATTCAGCAGAGCTTTGTCTAGGCCATACATCATAGTATATTCCCTAAGTGATGGAAAATATTTAATTTCCTGTCGTTCTAATTGAATACGAAGCATATTTGCTACATCACACCATTCCAAAGCTTTTCTCAAATTCAACTCTACTTCAACATCTAAACTTTTAATATATTTTGGAATTAAAGTTTGTGGCCCGCATACTTTAACTAATGCTCCTAATTTTTGCAAGCAAAATATATTTGAAAGTGCTACTCGAGAGTGTAATATATCTCCCACAATGACTATCTTTTTTCCTTTTAAATTACCTAACTTTTCCTGCATAGAAAAAGCATCTAATAAAGCTTGAGTTGGATGTTCGTGTGAGCCATCACCAGCATTAATAATTTTGGCATTTACTTTTTTTGATAAAAAAATAGCAGCACCAGGACTAGCATGGCGCATAACCAGCATGTCTACTTTCATCGCTAAAATATTATTTACTGTATCAACGAGTGTTTCTCCTTTTTTAACAGAAGAAGTTGAGGCGGAAAAATTTACGACGTCTGCGCTAAGCCTTTTTTGAGCAAGTTCAAAAGACAAACGTGTTCTTGTAGAATTTTCGAAGAATAAATTAGCTACAGTAATATCGCGAAGAGATGGAACTTTTTTAATAGGACGATTAATAACGTCTTTAAAATTTTGAGCGGTACTTAAAATTAATTCAATATCTAATTTAGTAAGTTGTTTAATTCCGAGTAGGTGATTTACGCTTAGATTGCTCATTTTTTTGAAACACGAATTTCAAAAGTTAAAGGTAGCTTTTATTTTTCAATTAAAAAACTTTATTTTAGGTATCTCTCTTTTATAATAAACAAATGATGAAGCGAATGTCCACAAATAGCTATCCCTATGTCATTTACAGTTAGTTCTCCCGCTGGCATTATTCCTTTGGAAAAGAGACTATTCGAAGAAAAATTTTTGAAAAGACTAATTGTGGAACTTCTCAAATTAACCCACTCTTCTTTAATATCGGGTAATAATCTCAAATTCGCTTCGCTATTAGTTGCATATTTATTTTCATCAAACGATTGAGATGGCTGTGTTTCTCCTCTTGCAAAACTTAAAGCTCTTGTACAAAAAATGCGCTCAGTATCCATACAATGAATTAAAACTTCTTTAATAGTCCACTTACCCTGAGAGTAGCTATAGTTTTCTTGGTTAGGAAGTATGGACTCAATTAATTTTAAAGCCTCTGAATGAGATTCGGCAAGGGCATTCAATACATTTTTTTCTTTTACTAAACTGATGTATTTTTTTAAATAATCACCCATCGTTTATTTTTGTAAGAGGGTTGGATTTATTTATCTAAAAGAGTTATTTTATCAATTCCTTCACTTTCTTTCCATTCTACCCTAACATTTTGTGTTGCAATAGAATCGATCGTAATTCCGATATATTTAGCTTGAATAGGCACATGGCGGAATAATCTTCTATCTACCAAAACTAATAATTCAACATCGTTTGGCCTTCCAAATGCCTGAATTGCATCAAGTCCTGCTCGTATCGTTCTGCCTGTAAATAGAACGTCATCAATTAAAATCACGTTTTTATCTTCAATTATAAAATCAATATTTGTTCGGTTAGGAATAAGTTCTTTTTTTCTAAAATCATCACGATAAAATGTAATATCTAATTCTCCACATTTAATGTTTTTAGTTTTTAAGATAGATTGTAATTCTTTTTGAATACGTTTAGCCAGAAAAATTCCGCGAGGTTGAAGCCCAATAATAACGCTTTTACTAAAGTCATTATGAACTTCGATAAGTTGGCAACATAAACGTTTGATAGTGACATCAAACTTTTTTTTATCTAATAAAATTTTCGGCTTCAATTTTTTAATGTATATAAACAGGCACTAAGATAATTATTTATTTTTACTATCAATAATTATGATCATAGGGCTATCATTTAACAAATCAATTTAACTATTGGCTCCAAATTTACATGAAAGACAGAGCTCTTGTGTATTTTTTGATATTTCAGAAATAAATTGTGTGTATAATTTAATAGCAAATTGAGGCTGAGCTAATTTCAAAAAAGATGAGATTACCTTTATTTATTTCGGAAAAAAGAGTAAATTGGTTTATAACAAAAATATCTGCAAATAAAATATCATTTACATTCATAAGAAAAAAAATGATTATAATTTAAACCGATAACCCAGGCCATATTCAAAATTATAGGCAACGGCAAAATGTGTTCGTAATCCAAAATGTGCAATTAAACCCGTTTTAGAATAATATCTTACCCCAAGTCTATTCACAATAAGCTCATCTGGATTTGTTTTTTGAAAAAAATAATATCCAAGTTCAAATGGAAAGCTTAATCGCCCGACGTTATATGAATAACCTAATTTAATACTCATTCTTAATTGATCAATTCCTTGAGCTTTATTTTTAAAAACATTCTCATAATCAATTAAATAATTTTGATCATAAAAAACATCTATTCCTAAAACATATTTATGTGAATTTCTTAAATTACGTTGATAAGCAAAAGAATAAACAAATGTTTTTAAAATAGGTGACGCGATTTGTTTTTGATTAAGACCAATGGCTGTAAAAAAGATTAACTCGTTTTTTGATTTTGTTTTTGTGGAAGAATCTATTTTAGGAATACATTGGTTTGCCTTAGACTGAATTGAGTAATTTAAACCTAGGTTTAGACTGGCTACATTTATTCCTAAATTTGGATTTTTAGCTTTTCCGTTACTAGCATGTGTAAAGGTAATACCGGGCTCAATTCTTAAAAGATTAGATAATTTAAAACGCCAAAAACATCTAAATTGAACAAAAGAATTAAAATGGCTTCCAATGGCTATATTTTCTTTATTTTCATTCGAATCATAACTTTTAGTGATATAAGTTAGCCCCCAACATAATCTTATACTTGGCCTTAATATTTTTGGAGTTTTATTTAAAGGTATTTCAATATATGGAGAGGCTGTTAAAGCATAGCCTAATTGCAATGGGTTTTTAAAATCGATGCATTGTAAACTAATACCAATATCCGGTAAATTATTTTCTATTTGCCATAATTTATTGCCAGAAGAAGATTTACCAATATTAAGCTCATAAATAGTAGGATTTCCCTTTACTAAATGACTTATATTACTTCGGTGAACTAGTATAAAGCCATTATTGACAACAGGCTTTATAAACCAAATTGAACTTGTATTTGCAATTGATTGAGCTAAAGCCTGAGATACAAATACAAAAATAAAAAAAAGATATGTTAACAGTTTGATTAGCAAGGCAACGAAATTATAAAAAATTAGCAAACCTTTTAGATTCGATTTAAAAAAATACTATATAAATTTATTAAATTTGCTTATGATTGACGAAAGAGCAGCCTCATTTTTAAATTTGATAAAAATAATGGACGAACTGCGTGAAAAATGCCCATGGGACAAAAAACAAACCATTGAAAGTATTAGACATCTTACCATTGAAGAAACGTTTGAATTAAGTGATGCTATTTTAAAAAACGATTTAAACGAAATAAAAAAAGAATTAGGAGATCTTTTACTTCACATTGTTTTTTATTCGAAAATTGCTAGCGAAACTAATGACTTTAATATAAAGGATGTGATTGATGGCTTGTGTGAAAAATTAATCTTTAGGCATCCTCATGTATACGGTGACGTTAAAGCAGAAACCGAAGAACAAGTCAAACAAAACTGGGAGCAATTAAAACAAAAAGAAAAAGATGGTAATAAATCAGTTCTGTCAGGTGTTCCAAATAGCTTACCTGCCCTATTAAAGGCTTTTCGAATACAAGAAAAAGCACGTGCGGTTGGTTTTGATTGGGAAAAACCTGAACAAGTATACGAAAAAGTAAAAGAAGAACTGGCAGAATTTGAAACAGAAATAAAATATGGTAATCAACAAAATGCTGAAAAAGAATTTGGAGATGTACTTTTCTCATTAATCAACTATGCAAGATTTTTAAACATTAATCCTGAAGATGCATTAGAACAAACCAATAAAAAATTTATTAAACGATTTAATTATATGGAAAATAAAGTAAAAACTCAAGGAAAACAAATTAGCGATTGTAAATTAGAAGAGTTAGATATATATTGGAACGAAGCAAAACAAATTTAATTTGAAACTATTTTTAAAAAATAACTGGCTGTTTTTATTTTTATACGTTTTAATATTAGCTTATTCAAGTTTCTATTTATTAAATTTTGAAAAAGCTGCCCTTCATCTTAAAATAAATACGCTTGTTGGAGTTCCTTTTTTTGATTCGTTTTTTAAATACATTACTTATTTAGGTGATGGTATTTTTGCAGCGTTAATTGCTTTTGTTTTTTTATTTTTTAATATAAAAAAAGGGGGTTTTATTTTATTAAGTTATATAGCTTCAGGATTAACAAGCGCTTACTTAAAAAATCATGTGTTCGATATTAATAGGCCTCACTTTGTTTTTACTTATTTTATTAAAAACACGCAAATTAAATATATTGATGGCATTGATATGATTTCCCTTAACAGCTTCCCGAGCGGACATGCAACAACCTCATTTGCAGTTTTTATAAGTCTTGCTCTATTATCAAAATCTCAATTAAATAAAATATGTTGTTTAGCTCTAGCAGTTTTAGGCGCTTTTAGCCGCGTATATCTTTCTCAACATTGGCTAATAGATGTTACGATTGGAAGCTTAATTGGCTTAGGGTTTAGTTTGTTAATGTATATATTTATAATGCGCGAAAATTGTTTTCCTAAAATAAATAAGCCACTTTTTAAATTTAAATAAGAAATTTGAAAACAACAATTAAAAATAATAGAGGAATAATTTTTCTAATCGCTATTATTTCTGGTATTATATTTATTCCCTTTATTGGAAATTGCCCTCTGTTTGATTGGGATGAAATTAATTTTGCAGAATGCGCACGAGAAATGATTTTAAGTGGCAATTATTCTCAAGTTCAAATAAATTATCAACCGTTTTGGGAAAAGCCTCCATTTTTTATTTGGCTTCAAGCAATAAGTATGAATGTATTTGGGATTAACGAATTTGCTGCTCGACTGCCCAATGCGATCTGTGGAATAGCCTCGCTTATTTCTGTTTTTATAATTGGATTACGTTTACATTCTAAAAAATTTGGGCTTATTTGGGCGCTGCTTTATTGTACAACTTTATTGCCTCACTTTTATTTTAAATCTGGCATCATCGACCCTTGGTTTAATTTATTTATCATCCTCTCACTTTACCAATTTTATTCATTTTTGAATAACTTTGAAAATAAAAAATCAATAATAAACTCTTTATTTTCTGGTTTATTTTTAGGCTTAGCTGTTTTAACAAAAGGCCCTGTAGCTTTAATCATATTTGCAATTACAATAATCGCCTATCTTATTTGGACTAAACAAATAAAACAATTGGGGTCAAGGAACTTAATTATTTTTATGATAACTAGTTTAATTGTTTCAGCTAGTTGGTTTATAGTAGAATGGCTAAATGGAAATGAAAAAATAATTTTAGAATTTATTAATTATCAAATTCGATTATTTAATACCGAAGATAGCGGGCATAGTGGGCCTTTTTTATATCATTTTTTTGTTTTGCTGATTGGTTGCTTTCCAGCCTCTTTTATTTTTATTGCTTCTTATCTAAAAAAAAATACTCTTACCAATCCTCAAAAACATTGGCGCATATTGATGCTTTGTTTGTTTTGGGTTGTTTTACTTTTATTTTCGATAGTAAAAACTAAAATACTTCATTACTCTTCTATATGTTATTTCCCTCTCACTTATATTGCAGCTATTGGTATTTCAGAATACATTTCTGATTTTAAACTTAATAAACTATTTAAATTTTTTTATTGGATAATTGCATCTGCAATTGGATTATCATTTATACTTATTGCTTATATTAATCTTTTAAAGCCTTTTATTATTCAACATCAATTAATAGAAGACGAATTTGCGATTGATTGTTTAAAAGCCGATGTTAATTGGACTGGCTTAGAATTTATTATTGGTCTTTTATTTTTATTAGGATGTTATTTAATTTACATTTCTATAACTAGAGGAAAGGAGAAGTTGTTTTATTACGGATCATTAACTAATTGCTTTTTTATTTGTTTTGCTATTGCCGTTATTGTTCCTAAAATAGAACAATACTCTCAACATTCTAATATCGAATTTTATAAAAATATTGCCAATAAAAATTGTTATGTAGAAACACGAGGATTTAAAAGCTATGCACAGTTATTTTATTCAAATCGAAAACCTAGCGATTACAATAATCCCTTTCAAAAAAAATTTATAATAGAAACCTTAACTAAATTAGAAAAAGAAGGCTATTCCAAATCAAAAACTTATGGCCTAGCAAATTTAATTTGGATGCAAAATGAAATTGTAGATAAACCAGTATATATTGTAATTAAAACAAAAAATGAAAGCGAATTGCTAAATGACAATAAATTACATAAATTATACTCTAAAAATGGGTTTTCTTATTTTGAGAGACCTTTTATTAATACTGCCAAATAGTCTAGTTTTAGCTGTGGCACAAAATGTGATTTACCTAAAAAGAACAAAAAAAGAAATATATCTATGAATTTTGGAGATTTAAATGAAATAGGATTCAGTAGCAGTATGGATGAGGATTCAGACTTTATACCTCTTTTGAGTAGCGAAGATGAGGATAATATGCGAAATGAAAAAATTCCTGAGATTCTGCCAATATTACCGCTTAAAAATACAGTACTTTTTCCAGGGGTAGTTATCCCTATTACTGTAGGACGAGATAAATCTATTCAATTAATAAAAGATTATAATAAAGGCGACAAAACAATTGGTGTGGTGGCTCAAAGAAGTGATGCAACAGAAGAGCCTACTGGCGATGATTTATATAATGTAGGTTCTGTAGCTCAAATAATTAAAATGTTGCGCATGCCCGACGGAAATACTACCATAATTATTCAAGGCAAAAAACGATTTAAAATAGACGAATATATTCAAACTGAACCCTATCATAAAGCAAAAGTATCGGCATTCGAAGAAATTAGACCTCCAAAAAGTGATAAAGAATTTGAAGCTATTATTTCGAACTTAAAAGAAATATCTACCCAGATTATTAAAATTTCTCCAAATATTCCGAGCGATGCAAGTTTTGCCATCAATAATATTGATAGTCCGGCTTTTCTAGTGAATTTTATCTCGTCCAATATGAACGCTAAAAGCGAAGACAAGCAAAAAATGCTTGAAGTTGCAAATTTAAAAGAGCGAAGTTTATTGGTGTTAGAATATCTTAATAAAGAATTCCAAATGTTAGAATTACGAAATCAAATCCAAAATAAAACAAAAATGGATTTGGATAAGCAACAACGGGAATACTTTTTAAATCAACAAATAAAAACTATTCAAGAAGAACTGGGTGGTAATAATTTTGAACAAGAAATTGCAGGTTACGAAGAAAAAGCGAAAACAAAAAAATGGAGCAATGATGTAAAAGAAGTTTTTGAAAAACAAATTTCAAAATTACAACGCATGAATCCTAATGCCGCTGAATATGGCATACAAACAAATTATGTTGAATTGCTTTTAGAACTTCCTTGGGATGAACAAACTAAAGATAATTTTAATTTAAATAATGCTCAAACTATTTTAAATGAAGATCATTTTGGTTTAGAAAAAGTTAAAGATCGCATTATTGAACATTTAGCCGTTTTAAAATTGAAAGGAAATTTAAAATCTCCGATTATATGTTTATACGGGCCTCCTGGCGTTGGAAAAACATCTCTCGGAAAAAGTATTGCTAAGGCTTTAAATAGAAAATATGTGAGAATGAGTTTAGGAGGACTTAAAGATGAAAGCGAAATTAGAGGTCACCGAAAAACATATATTGGCGCTATGCCTGGGCGAATATTACAAAATTTAAAAAAAGTACAGTCCTCTAATCCGGTTTTTATTTTAGACGAGATTGATAAAGTTGGTAGCGATTATCATGGCGATCCATCATCAGCTCTGTTAGAGGTTCTTGATCCTGAACAAAATTCAGCTTTTTATGATAATTTTTTAGAACTCGAATATGATTTGAGTAAGGTTATGTTTATTGCTACTTGTAATAATTTATCTAATATTCAACCAGCTTTGCGCGACAGAATGGAGATTATTGAAGTAAATGGTTATACCGTTGAAGAAAAATTAGAAATAGCGAAACGACATTTAGTTCCTAAACAAATTGAAGAAAGTGGCTTAAAAAAATCACAATTTAAAATAAGTGATAAAATTTTAGAGTTTTTAATTGACACTTACACTGCCGAAAGTGGCGTAAGAAATTTAGAAAAGAAAATATCAAAAATAGCGCGTAACACTGCTGTTCATATTGCTAAAAATATTGCTTTACCTAAAATTACAGAAGAAAATGTAATTAAAATATTAGGGCCATCTCACATTAAAGATAAATATCAAGGCAATGATATTGCTGGAGTTGTAACGGGTTTAGCATGGACACAGGTAGGAGGTGATATTTTATATATCGAAACTAGTTTAAGCAAAAGTAAAGCAGGGAAACTTACACTTACAGGCAACTTAGGTGAAGTAATGAAAGAAAGTGCTACCCTGGCTTTAGAATACCTAAAAGCACACCCTCAATTAATTAATGCAGATGCAGAAACCTTTGAAAACAATAATATCCACATCCACGTTCCAGAAGGAGCTACTCCAAAAGATGGACCTAGTGCCGGAATAGCAATGCTAACTTCTTTGGCTAGTGCGTTTACAAAAAGAAAAGTAAAAAAAGCGTTAGCTATGACTGGAGAAATTACACTCCGAGGAAAAGTATTACCTGTTGGTGGAATTAAAGAAAAAATACTTGCCGCAAAAAGAGCCGGTATAAAGGAAATTATTTTATGCGCCGATAATAAAAAAGATATTGATGACATTAAACCTGAATATTTAAAAGGATTAACTTTTAATTATGTTACACAGATGGAAGATGTTTTGAAAATAGCATTACTAAAAGAAAAAGTAAAAGATATCTGAATCTAATTTTAATATTAAAATTTATATTGTAAACTAATGAAAAAAATATTTCACCTAAGCTCATGTAATTCTTGTGAGCGAGTTATAGATGAGTTAAAATTAAAAAACAAAAAATTTATTTTTCAAGACCTAAAAACAGAACCTATTACTGAACAACAATTAGAAGAATTAAAAGATAAAGCAGGAAGTTACGAAGCATTATTTAGTAAAATAGCCCGAAAATACAGGGCATTGGGACTACATGAAAAAGTTTTAAGCGAAAACGAATATAAAAATTTCATCTTAAAAGAATATACATTTTTAAAACGTCCTGTAATCTTGATAAAAGACTCAATTTTTATTGGAAGTTCTAAAAATACTCTACTAGAAGCAAAAAAAGAGTTGATTTAAATTATTTATTTTCTAAAAGATAAATTCTCATTCTAATATCTTTTATGGGCCTGTTTCGAGAATCTGTTGTTACAGCTGCAATTTTATCAATAATCTCAATTCCTTCTGTTACTTCTCCAAAAACAGTATATGTATTGTCTAGGTGAGGCGTTCCTCCTATTGTTGTATATAAATTTATTTGTTTTTGATTAAAATGGTATTCGCTTGTTTTTAAATACTCAATTTTAGTACTATTTTCAATTAAAGAATTAATTATATAAGCACTGTCTAATTTATTTTCATTTGTTAACCGATTATATTGTTGCTTTAAAGCCCTACCCTGCTTTGATTTTATAAACTCCCTAGCACAATTATTATAATGCGTTTTATTAATTCTGTCTTCATACTTTTTTAAATCTTCCAAAGTTCTACTTTTTCCCATCACAATATAAAATTGAGAGGCGCTTGATTCAAATTTTGGATTAATATCATCACCTTCTCTTGCGGCACATAAAGCTCCTTTTTTATGAATAAGCTTGGGGTTAATCTCAGAAGTTAATGTATAGCCTATGTCTCCATGGCCAAGTGAATCGCCAGTATTTGAGTATTTACTAAGTTGGTCTCCACCCTGAATCATAAATTGATTGATAACCCTATGAAACAATAATGAGTCGAAAAACCGATTTAAAACTAATTTTTTAAAATTAGCTTTATGTACTGGCGTTTCTTCATATAATTTAAGTTTAATTTCTCCAAATGTTGTTTCTATGATAAAGGTTTCATTACTAAAAGTTTGAGCCTTTATGTTAATTAACAATGAAAAAGACATGCATAGCAAGTAAATAAACTTTTTATTATTAAACATTTTTTTTATATTTGTTAAGCTATATTATAAAAAAATTCTATGCCCAAATATACTGCATTTATTATATCAGGAGCCTTACTTTTTTCGCTAGCGTTTATTTCGATTTCCTGCGAAAAAGAAACAAAATGTATTGCCTCTATAAAATGTACCGATTCAACTGGCGTTGCCCTTGCTAATGCAGATGTATTATTATTCGCACTAGTAAAAAATTCTGCAGGAGTAACCTATACTGCAGATATAACAGCAAATGGTTTGTCGGATGCGAATGGAGATATTTCTTTTACATTTGAATTACCTGCTATTTATGATATTAAAGCAACACTAGAATCTAATTCTCAAACTCTAATTGGTAATGGAATTATAAAACTTGAAGAGGGTAAAACCATTCAAAAAACAATTAAACTAAAATAGCACTCAATATCATAAAGAGTTTTATCCATTGAATATCTTTAGATCTAAATACACCTCCATTATTATTTTATTCAATTGAAAAAATCAAACATAATTCCCTTTCCAATTTTTTACTTTGTATTGATAACAGTTTCATTTTGGATAATTTCATGCAATCCCATAAAGAATTCTAACTCTCAAGAAGGTATTATTGAATTTGATACCAAAGGAGTTGACGAAAACCATCCCTTGTATTCTTTAGCTCCAAATTCAGCATCGCTTAAATTTAAAAATGAAAAATTTACTTTAGAAATGAGTGTCATGGGTTTATTTAATACCTCTATTATTGGAGACATTAAAACAAAAACATTAGTTCAAACAGTTAAGTTCATGAATATTAATCAGGCTTGTATTGAAAATGAAGCTGACATAACTAAATCTAATTTAGATTATCCTATAAAAATACTTGAAACGAATGAAACAAAAGAAATATTAGGTCTAAAATGCTACAAAGCAAAAGTTACAAAATTAAATCAACCTTCTGAAACTTTTGATGTATGGTATACGAAAGAATTAGGGGTAGAAAATTGCAATAATCTAACAGTTTATGCTCCTATTAAAGGAATGTTACTCGATTATCGCATCCAAAAAATGGGAATGGAATTACACTTTAAAGCGAGTTCTTACAAACCTGAAAAATTAACAGATAATATATTTGAAATACCAGCTTCTATGAAAATTATTTCGATAAAAGAAATGACTGATTTTATTACTGAAATACAATAATTAAAAAAATATAAAAATGATTACAAAGTATATACTTTCTATTGCCTGCCTAATTATATTTAAAATTTCATTTTCTCAAGAAGATTATACCATTAAGATGAATATGAAAATTGAAGGTTTACCTACAGAATATGCTGCATTTGGCGAACAAGAAACTGTTACCTACCTAAAAGGAGAAAAAAGTAAAATAGAAGTCAGTAGTATGATGGAAAATCAGATTACTTTATTTGATGGAAAAGAACAAACCTTTACGAATGATTTAATGGGTAATAAAATGGGTTATAAGATTTCAAAAGAAGAGTTAGAATCTAGCGATAAAAAAAAGAAAGGGAATGTTAAACCTACAATAGATTATAGTAACGAAAAACAAAACATTGCTGGCTTCGAATGTAATAAAGCTATTATTACCAGTATTAATAAAGATAAAAAAGAAAATAAAATTATTGTTTGGGTAACAGATAAAATAAATGTGAATTCAACAATAACGAAAAAAATAAGTGGAAAAAGGTCTTTTGATTTGGGAGACTTAAAAGGATATCCTTTAAAAGTTGAAATGGAAAGCAATCAAAATGGCATGGAAATAAAAATATTAATTATTGCAACAGAAATAAATACAAAACCAATAGATGATTCCGTTTTTCAAATAAATACCGATGGATTTTCAATGATGAGTTATTCTGAATACATGGAAAAATTAAAAAGCATGCAGGGAGGCAGATAAAAATTAAGACATTTTTATTCAAATTTTTAATTTAATAATTGTTCATTAAAAATAATTTGATAATCCTCTAATTCTTTTAATAATGGCTCGTAAATTTCTTTTTTAGTTGGGATTTGAACTCCATTAAGACTAAATCGTTTTGTAAGAAAATTTTTAACGGTTATAGCCAATGGTAATCCAACGGTCAACGCCATTGCTGTGTGATTTTGGTTTTCGCCAATAACTACTAATGAAGAATTTAATTTTTGAATTTGTTTTAAATTAGGCAATTGATATTCAAACTGATGTTGCATTACAATCATGTCTTTATCTCCTGAATTAAGTTTCAATTTTTCCTCTAATAAATGTTGTAATAGTTGGGCGGGAGTGCCTTCATTCATGGTAATTTTTTTATCCGAAAACAACTCCAAATAATCCATTTTTTTCTCTAAATCTATATCCCATTCATCTTTCATTAAAATTCTTAGCGACTCTTTTAATTTTTTTCCTGTCTCAGGTAAAAATGATTGAATTAAAGAACTATAAGTTAATTTATTTGTGTTAATTATTTTAGAACTATCATCTGTTAAACCTAATTTCACAAATACATTCCAAGCCTTACAATATCCATATTCTCTTAATGTTCCCCTAATCATAGTTTGCACATCATTTAAGCCATAAACTGTTTTATAAGAAACACTATCACGATTTGGATATGCATCAAACTTTCCAAAACCTTCAATTTCAACAATATTAGTATCAGAAAATAATCGGTTGTAGGGTACAAATTTTAAACTTCCATTTTGTAAATATTGAGTGGTGCCTTGACCTGCCAAAACTACATTACGTGGGTTCCAACTAAATTTATATCCCCATGGATTATCGTTGCTTTGAGGAGCTACCAAACCACCACAATAAGATTTAAATGAAGTTATTATTCCGCCTTGAAATTTAATTTTTTCAATAATCTTCATCGCACTGGCATGATCAATTCCTGGATCTAAGCCACATTCATTTATCAAAATAATATTTTTCTTTTTTGCTTCTTCATTTAAATCATTCATTTCTGAACTCACATAACTAGCTGTAGCCATATGTTTGCTATACTCCAAGCAGTCTCTCGCAACATCTGTATGCATTGAAGCGGGTAACATTGAAATGATAAAGTCTTGAGATTTTATTATGGCACGACGCTTTTCATCATCCTTAATATTAAAACTAATCGCTTTAGCTAATGGGTTTAAACCCACTTTTTCTTGAGCTAATTTTAAATCCATATCAGCGACCGTGACATTCCATTGATATAGATTAGAATTAGTTAAAAAATAATCTATTAATGAGGTTGAAGAACGACCTGCTCCAATGATTAAAATGTTTGTCATGCCCTACAAAAATAACATTTTAAAAATCAAATTTTACATAAAACAAAGGGAGTCTACCTAGTTGGTAATTTTCTGCCCAAGGCTCTTTATTTAATCGGTTAGCAGGGTCGGGAGAATAACTCAAGGCCAATATATTTTTGGTATTTAAAATGTTTACTAAATCTAAAGCTATTTCTGTTCCTATTTTTTTTCCATTTATTTTATATGAAATTCTAAGATCAAGCCTGTTATATGCAGGAAATTGAAGTGTATTTACACTATCGTCTTTAGCTACAATATCCATTACGGCATTACTAGCCGATAAATTAACAGGTGAATAGCGCTTTCCGCCACCATAGGTAAATTTTGTGCCAAGACTTAAACTATTTTTTTTGTTTTTTCCAATTGAATACTCTAAGCCTCCTAAAAAATTACACATATAATTTCCATTAAAATCTGTATTTGCAGTTTTACCATTACTAGCTTTGTATTTACTTTCAAATAAACTTCCGCTTAACATAAAAAAATAATGCTTGTAATAAAGTTTTTCAAGGGTTAATTCTAATCCATAATTATAGCCTGTACCAGTATTTTGCATTGTATAAATAGGAAAAAATCTTGTAAAAGTAGCCCCTCTATTAATTGCAGACACACTAGACGGAACTTGATAAACTGCTACATTCCAAAGATATTGATAGTATAATTCGGTTTTTAATTTAAAATGACTTGTTACAAAATAATCATAACCCAAAACAAGGTGTTGACTTTTACTAAAATCTAAATCTTTGTTTGACTGTTCTTGGATAGTATTTATTGTAGGCTTATTATCTTGGATAATAGAATCTGGAATTGCAAAATATAAGTACGTGGATTGCATCTGACTATGAATACCATATGATAAGTTTAGCATGTGTTTAGAAGAAATTTGATGTCTTAAACTAACTCTAGGCTCAAAAACAAATTTATTGTTTAGAGTTAAAAGTTGAGAAAAAACACCTGTATTTAAACTAGTTTTATCGTTAAATTTATGTACAAAATTGAGGTACGGTTGAATTAAATAAAAATTTTCCTTTGAATCAATCCGCGCTTTAAATTTTTTATTAATAATAGATGTTGGCGCTGTATCATAAGCAGAAATTAATTTTAAAGAATCGTTAAAATTAACGTCGATTCTATTAACAAATACTCCTAATTTGATGCTGTTTTTTGAATTTAGTTTTGATTTAATAAACCAGGCTAATGTTGATTTATTTTCAGCAAAATCGTAATTTAAAATGTGAGGTAAAGTATCGTTAGGTTTAAAGTTTTTATCTCTAATAACTATATAATGATTTGAACCTACTGATTGGGCTGCAAAAGCAAGGCTAGTTTTCATGATCGTTCGACTATTAAGTGTATAAACATGATTTAATATGCCAACACCCATATTAGTTGTAAAATATTGATCACGGTTTTGATCGCCATAAAGTTCTTTTGGACGTTCTTTAATTTTGCTTAAAACGATGGCAATATTACTTAAACCACCAATGGCATTAAAGCTAAACACGCCTATTTTTTTTGTAGGAAAATTGAGTCGAATTCCAATGTCTTGATAATTTGGAATTGCACTTGTGCCTAAATTAATATTAAAACTTCCAAAAAGAGCTAAGGTTGAATAGCGATAAGAAACTAAATAACTTGCTCCTGATTTTTTACTGATTGGGCCTTCAAGAGCTAATTCGGTTCCTAAAATTCCTAATTGAAACGTTCGTTCATGCTTTTCATTATTCCCATTTCTCATTTTTAAATCGAATACCCCACCTAAGGCATTTCCATAATTAGCAGGAAAAGCACCAGTATAAAATTCGCTATTTGACAAATACTTATTATTAATTATACTTTGAGGCCCTCCTGCAGAGCCGGCAACGGCGAAATGATTAGGATTTGGAATATCAATGTCTTCTAAACGCCATAATAAACCAGCGGGGCTATTTCCTCTAATAACAATATCGTTGCGTGAATCGTTGGTTCCTTGAACACCTGCAAAATTTTGAGCCATTCGAGCGGGATCTTGACGAGAACCTGCATATCTTTCAGTTTCTTCGATACTAAAAGATTTCATATTGGCCATTTGCATGGTGTTTACTAAATCTTTTTCTGAAGAGGCTTTTACTTCGACCTCATCCATTTTTATTGCATTTTCTTCTAACTCAACATTAATTACCATTTCTTTTCCAGAAGTAATAATTATATCGTTTATGGGAATTGTTTTATATGAAGAAAAAGAATATAAAAAAGACTGCCGACCAACAGGTACGTTAATAAATTTATAAAATCCATCATTATTCGCTACAACAATACTTTGTGATCCAATCACTTTTAATTGAACAATAGCACCAGGGAGGCCAATTCCAGTTTCTTTGTCTACTACCCTTCCCTTAACAGTTTGAAGAACTTGAGATAAAAGTATTTGATTTAAAAATAAAAATAAAATAAAAAAAAATCTTAAAATCATAAATTTAATTTGATTATGATAAGAGTTAAAAGAATCATATCAGATAAAAATCATTTTAGCCGAAAATAAAATAATTATTTATTAATTTGTTTTATTTTAAGATACTTTCTAGACCCTAATCCATTGCTTTTCATACGATTTAAAATCATTAAATTAGAAGTTTTGACATTATATTTTTTTGCAATACGACTAAGAGTCTCTCCCTTTTTTACTTTATGATAATAATAAATTTTAGAAGTATTTTTTTTAGCTTGTAATTTTACAGAAGTATCTACATTATTTGATTTTATTACCTCTAATTTTGGAGTTACGTTATTTTGTTCACGAACATAAATTACTAATCGCTTTCCAGGCTTTAAACCTCGTTTTCCAATATAATTCCAAGATTTTATATCCTGGATTCTTACTCCATATCTTCTGGCTAAATCGCTTAATTTTTCGCCATATTTCAAAACATGATTTATTTTTGATTGAACAATAGGTTCAACAACAATACTTTCTTTTTTTTGTGCATGAATTGCTGCATAAATATCTATTTCATTATTCAAGAAATAAGCAATTTTTTTCTTAGGTAAGCACAAAGCATTTCCTCCTGAAGGAATGATATTTTTTCGATATTGAGGATTAAAATATAAAATTTCCTCATTAGAAATATCTAAAGCTTGAGAAATTTGATCAAATGACATTTGTTCTTTTACAACTACTGTATCTACTTCAAAATATGTTTTTCGAGGTAAAGCAGCATAGATATTATGATCATCGGCATAGTTCATAGCATAATTAGCGGCAATAAACGCTGGAACATAACTTTGAGTTTCCAAAGGTAAATATGGTCTAATTTCCCAATATGTTTTCTTTCCTCCGCTTCTTCTAATTGCCTTACTTATAGTTCCTGGTCCCGCGTTATAAGCAGCTAAAACCATTTGCCAGTCGTTAAACATAGAATATAAAGATTTTAAATATTCAGCGGCCGCAACTGTGGCCTTATAGGGGTTACAGCGCTCGTCGATATATGAATCAACTTTTAACCCAAACATTTTACCAGTTGGATACATAAATTGCCAGAGTCCAGTAGCTCCGGCTCCAGAACGAGCATAAGGTATAAGGGCACTTTCAATTACCGCTAAATGTTTTAATTCTAAGGGGATATTATATTTATCTAAAACTTCTTCAAACATTGGATAATATAATTGAGAAACGCCCATCATTCTACTGAGACTTTCTCTTTTTCTATACATATATAAATTAATAAATGTTTTTACATGTTCATTATAAACTAAATCAAAAGGAGATAATACATCTAATTTAGCTAAACGAGATTGGTAAGCATAATCATCTAAAATTGGTATACTATCTATAGTATATTTATACTTATTGTTTTTTGGGAAAACAGGTTTAGAAAAAGCGTTTTCAAACATTTTTTGTGAAGACAAGCTGTCTAGCATATCTGCAATTGGATGCTCAATTTTAAAAGTTTGAGATTTAATTGATCCAATAAATAATAATAAGACGATGGTGCTTTTTTTTCTAAATAATTTCATATTCATCTAATTTAAATTTATAAAAATGGAATGTAACAATACTTTCAATAAAAAATAAATTAATTAAAATAAAAAAAGTTAAAATAAACCATAAAACAATTATATACATAAATATTCATAATAAAACAACTGGATAAATTAAATTTTTAACTTTGCATTGTGAGAAACGAAGAAAAAATAGAAATCCCATTAATTAATATTGAACGTAGCACATTATTAATAATTACATCTTTTTTATTTAGTTCAATTATCCTCTTAATAGGATATAAAGTTTTAATAGATTTTAATCCATTTGGTTTTTTAATCATGATTCCTGGATTTTTTATGGCTTTTCAGAGTTTATGGATTGTTTTACATCCTTTTACACTAATATTTGCAGATAGATTTGAAATAAAACAATCGCTTTTTAGAAATAAGATTCGTTATTTTATAGATATCAAACAAGTAACACAAAACTCCAATGGCAAGCTATATATTACTTTTAATGATGATGAAATTGAAAAATTAAATTTATTCGGTATTAAAAAAAATCATAAACAATTACTGAAATCAGAAATAGAAAAGGCGATTTCCCCTAAATAGCCTGCTGATAATAGAAAACACCAACTAATTTTCCGAATTAAATACCTAATAAACATTCTAGTGTTTAAAATCAAAAAATTAGCTTTGATTATAGATTAATTAATAGATTAAATTCGTATCAAAACCTTAAAGCAATGATATACTTTATTCTAAAAATAGGGGCTGTTTTAAATATAGCCGAAACAAAAGATTCATTAATCGATACCATAAAAACTGGTATTCAAACTATTGAGACGAGTCCTCAAATCACAGAAACTAAAATTTCTCTGATTACAATGATTGCTAAAGGTGGGCCCATAATGTATCCTTTAGCTTTATTACTTTTAATATCAATTTACATTTTAGTAGAGCGGTTGCTAGTATTAGGTAAAGCCAGTAAAATAAATAAGGAGTTATTGCAAAGCATAAAAGAAATGATAAATACAGGTAATTTGTCCAATGCGATAAGCATGTGTAAAAATATTAATACACCAGAAAGTACCATGTTAGAACAAGGTATTTCAAGAATTGGGCAACCAATTACAGAAATAAGAACAGCCATGGACAAAAGTGGAGCGAATGAAATTGCTAAACTAGAAAAAAATTTAAATGTGCTAAATATTATTGGAAGAATAGCTCCTATGTTTGGTTTTATTGGAACTATAATAGGAGTTATTACAATTTTTTACGACATCTCTTTAGCTAAAACGGTTGAAATAGAAGTAATTTCAAAAGGCTTATACCAAAAAATGATTACCTCTGCAGGAGGATTAGTTGTTGGGGTAATCGCTTTTGTTTGCTATCATTGGTTAAACTCTCGAATAGACAAATTGGCAAATCGGATGGAAGATACTCAAATAAAATTTTTAGATATTTTAAATGAACCAATTAAATAAATTGAAATCAAACACTTAATTAACTGATTAATTTAATTAATAATTTTTAATATAAATTATGGCTTTACGAAAAAAACACAGGGATGCAGAAGTTAGTACAGATTCGTTAAACGATATTATGTTTTTTCTTTTACTATTCTTTTTAATACTTTCTACAATGGTAAGTCCAAATTCTATAAAAGTAAATCTACCAAAGTCAGACTCAAACGTTACTATAGAAAACACAAAAAAACCTATTCACGTGGCAATAACAAAAGATAAAAAATACTTCGTAAATAGTATAGAAATTAATCTATCAAACTTAGAAAATGAAATTTCTAAACTCGCTTCAAAACAAACAGAGCCAACTGTTTTAATGCATTTAGATAAAGAATTATCAATTCAAGATGAGATTGATATTATGACTATTTGTTATAAATTAAAATGCAAAACTGTATTAGCCACAGCTCCTACAAATAAATAAAAGGGGCTATTTAGCTTGCTGTAAATACAAAAAAGATGATCCTTACAAAATCAGAAGAATCGAAAAATCAAATTATTTCAGGGACAATTACTCTGATTATTTTTTTATTATTGCTTTTGTTTTTAATTTTTTATAATATGAGAACCCCTAATCCACCATTTCCTGAATCGGCAGGTGGAGGTGGACAGGAATTAGCTTTTGGAACAATGAATATGGGAAATGGAGATATTGAATATGGGTCTTTAGGAAGTGTAAACGATGTAATATCGAAGCCAAAAGAAGAAGAAAATCTATTAACCGATGAAAATGGAGAATCAATAAACTTAAAAAAAGAAAAAATAAATAAAAACAGCACCGTAATTACTCCAGTTTTACCATCAGAAATAATTCAAGAAAAAACTGAGGCTCAGAAATTAGCAGAAAAATTTAAAAAAAATACAGGCAAAAACGGTGGTGGTATAGGAAATAATGAAGAAGCTGGAGAAAATGGTTCTCCAAACGGTAATCCTTTTAAAAATGGAACTGGTGGAGAAGGTAGCGGAAATGATAATGGAAATGGGAATGGGAATGGACCGGGCTCGGGTATTGGCAAAGGTGGTTTTGGCAGAGGTATTGGAATTGATTTAAAAGGGAGGGCGGTTGTTAAGCCACCAAAATTACCAAGTGATACTAAAGAAGAAGGTAAAGTGGTTGTTGAAATAACAGTAGATAGCGAAGGGAATGTAATCGAAGCAAATCCGAATGGTAGAGGAACAACCACAAGCAGCGCTTTATTAAAAGCAAAAGCAAAACATGCTGCCTTAGCTACAAAATTTAATATTGATGGTAAATTTGAGGAGCAACAAGGAACTATTACCATCGTATTCTCATTTGAATAAAACATGCCTTATCAAGAAACGCTTGATTATTTATATTCGCGATTACCAATGTTTCAAAATATCGGAGCAGCTGCATATAAAGCCAATCTAGATAATACCTATAAAATATCTGAATTATTAGGTAAACCGCATTTAAAATTAAAATGTATACATGTAGCCGGAACCAATGGAAAAGGTTCTAGCAGTCATATGTTAGCAGCTATTCTTCAAAAATCAGGTTACAAAACTGGATTATACACCTCGCCGCATTTAATTGATTTTAGAGAGCGAATTAAAATAAATGGTACAATAATTCCTAAAAAATATGTAACCAAATTTGTAGAAAAATATAAGGTTAGTTTTGAAAAGATTGAACCAAGTTTTTTTGAATGGACTGTATGCTTAGCATTTGATTATTTTGTAGCTGAAGAAGTAGATGTTGCCATTATTGAAGTTGGATTAGGTGGAAGATTAGATTCTACCAATATCATCAAACCAAAAGCTTGTCTAATTACAAATATTAGCTATGATCACAGCAATTTATTAGGCAATACACTTGAAAAAATTGCTTTTGAAAAAGCAGGGATTATAAAAGCTAGAGTTCCTATAGTAATAAGCGAATTTCAAAGCGTTACTGCGCCAATATTTATTAAATCATCAAAAAAATTAAAATGTGTAATTGAATTTGGAAATAAAAATTATAAACTACTTAATTACAAAAAAAAGAATGGATTATTACATGCAACTATTTTAAATGTAAAAAAAGATAGCACAGATTTATATAAATTAGATTTAACTGGAACTTATCAATTAAAAAATTTATTAGGTGTTTTAAATCTGTTAGATCATTTAGAAAAAGCAGATTTTTCCATTTCTATTGATCATATAAAAGGTGCCTTGAAACAAACCATTAAATTAAACGGATTGATGGGTAGATGGCAAAAATTGGGTGATAAACCTTTAATAATAGCAGATACAGGGCATAACGAAGATGGAATAAAACAAGTCGTTGAAAATTTAAGACAAGTCACATACTCCAATCTTCATTTTGTTTTTGGTGTTGTAAATGATAAAGACATTACTAAAATTTTAAATTTACTTCCTAAAAATGCATACTATTACTTTGTAAGAGCAAATGTTAAAAGAGCTTTAGATGAAAATGAATTAAAGCTGAAGGGAAATAAACTAAAACTAAAAGGAGAAGCCTATTCTACTGTGAAATTAGGAATAGAATCGGCTAAAAAATCGGCTAAAAAAAATGATTTGATTTTTATAGGAGGAAGTACATTTGTAGTTGCAGATGCATTAGTTTTATTTAATTTAAAATCAAATAAGTCAAAAATCCTGAGAGGTAGCCTAAAATAGCTAAGAAGGAAATATATTTTAAGTACCATCTGAAACTTATTTTTTCAATCCCCATTGCAACAACACCAGCGGCAGAACCAATAATTAAAATACTTCCACCAGTTCCACTACAATAGGCAAGTAAATGCCAAAAAGAACTATCCGAAGCATGATCTTTTAAACTATACATGCCTTGATATGCAGCTACTAATGGAACATTATCTATTATAGCAGAAATTAAACCAGTGAATAATAAAACCAAATTCTGATTTGATATTGAAGCATTTATATTTAATGCGATAGAAGATAATAAACCACACGTTTCTAAAGACGAAATACTTAATAAAATTCCTAAAAAAAATAAAATACTAGGAGTATCAATATTTCTTAAAGCAAAAGCTACTGAGTGATTATTTTTATCAACATCGTCACGCCGCCTATTTTTAATTTCTGTAATACACCACAATAATCCCAAACCGAATAGCATTCCCATAAATGGGGGTAAATTAAAGATAAATTTAAACAACGGAACAGCTAATAATATAAATAATCCAGCTATTAAAATAAATAAAGCTCCTGATCGATTTGAACTTGAAATAATTACTTTATTAATTAATATATTAGAAAATAGCTTTTGTTTATGAATGATAAAATATATAATAAATAGTGGGACAATTAAATTAATTAAACTGGGTAAAAATAAAGATGAAATTAAAAGATTAGAACTAGTTTGACCTCCGATCCAAAGCATAGTTGTAGTAACATCACCAATAGGACTCCAAGCGCCACCTGCATTAGCAGAAATTATAATAAGACCTACAAAATACAAACGCAATTTGCCCTCGGGTAATAATTTTCTAATTACTGAAACAATTAAAATTGTACTTGTTAAATTATCTAAGACCGCTGATAAAAAAAACGTCATAAATCCTATTATCAAAATTAAATACACAGGTTTAACATCAATTAATTTTTGGGTAATTACATCAAATCCATTATGGGCATCTATTAATTCAACGATGGTCATAGCTCCCATTAGAAAAAATAAAACACTTGCGATTTCAGAAATATGAAACCCTAATTGAGTATTCAAATTAATAGGGTCGGAAGAAAAAGTCATAACAAAAATCCAACTTAATACGCCAGAGAATATAGCAACAGCTGATTTATTAATTTTAACAATCTGTTCGAGTGCAATAAATGAATAAGAAATAATAAAAAGACTAATTAATACTATTTTAAGCATACAAACGTTTTTTTAATCCTGTTATATATTTTTTTAAATGAAGTAACCTGGATCCATACCAACTAAAAATCTCACCATCAACCATCATTATTTTTGAATTAGGAACAATACTTTTTAAAATGTTAATATGTTTTTCTTTAAAGGGGAAGGGTTCGCTAGATAATAAACAAAAATCTGGTTGGAGCTTAATTAATTCAAATTCATCTATTTGAGGGTAACGAGAAATAGAAATTAAATTTTTAAATCCAATATGTTGTAATACATGATTAATAAAAGTATTTTGTCCCGCACACATATAAGGCTTATTCCAAATGAAATAAATAATTCTATTCTGATTAAAAATATTTTTAATCTTTATTAAATCTGATTTGATTTTAGAAATTAATGTTTTTGCTTGCCTTTCTTTTTCAAAAATAACACCTAAACTAGTAATCATTTTAAAAACGTCGTTAAATGAATAAATGTCGCTCATCCAAACATTAAATTCTTTTTTTAGTAGTTCGATTTGTTGCTGATCATCTTCTTCTTTATTGCCGATAATTAAATCGGGTTGTAGTTCTCTAATTTTATTAATATTCAATTTTTTTGTGCCCCCTACTCTAACTTTGTTATTAAACATTTGAATGGGGTAAATACAAGATTTGGTTATTCCAATCAACTCATTTCTTATTCCTAAATGCCACAATAATTCAGACTGAGAAGGAACTATCGAAATAATTCGAATAGGTTTACTTGCAAGTAAAGTCTTATTATTTAATTGATCT
>CAMCZO010000012.1 GCA_945887955.1 Chitinophaga pinensis
TTATATATAGCTTCACTATTCGCTAAATTAGCTTTTGCTTGATCTAATTGAGCCTCAGCAGTTTTTAAATTTGCTTTTGTTGTATTTACAGATGCGTTTACACGCTCAAAGGCACTCACATATAAATCAGGTTTAATTCGACATAATAAATCCCCTTTTTTTACCTGATCACCTTCTTTTACAATCATTTCCGTTATTTCGCCACTTACATCACTACTTATTTTTAATTCGGTTTCGGGTTGAATTTTTCCAGTAGCCGAAACTATTTCAACAATATCTTTAATTATAGCTTTTTCAGTAAAAACTTCTGTTGGCTTGTTACCCTTTGATATCTGAAAAACAATAAATGATAAAATTATAACTGAGCCAATAATTATTATCCAATATATCTTTTTCATTGCTTTATTAATTTTTGAAATGTTTTTTTAAACTAGTTTTATAATCAAATCAAACATTAATTATATCCATGTTGATTTTAATTTCTTCAAATTTAACTAATAAAAAAGGTAAATAAACAAAAGGACATGCTTAATTTTGTATGTTTAATAATATTTACCATTTTCTATTAATTTCATGAGCAAAGATTTTTCTTTTACCAATAGTTTAATCAAGGAGACTAGTCCTTATTTACTTCAGCATGCTCACAATCCAGTTAATTGGCATCCTTTTTCTGCTAAAATATTTGAAATCGCTAAAGCAGAAAATAAACCTATTTTAATAAGTATTGGCTACAGTGCCTGCCACTGGTGTCATGTTATGGAGCATGAAAGTTTTGAAGATTCTGAAGTGGCGAAAATAATGAATGGGAATTTTATTAATATTAAAGTTGATCGAGAAGAACGAAGCGATGTAGATATGTTATATATGCAAGCAGTTCAATTAATGACCGGAAGAGGGGGGTGGCCATTAAATTGTTTTGTTTTACCCGATGGACGACCATTTTATGGAGGTACTTATTTTAGAAAAACACAATGGATTGAGGTTTTAAATAATCTTATAAACTTATATAAATTAGAATCAAACAGAGTTTTAGAATATGCTGAGGCTCTAACCAACGGGATTAAACAAGCTGAATTAATTTCAACATCCAATAAAATTGACACACTATTGACTAAAGAATTGATTCAGTTGTCAGTAAAAAAATGGAAAACTCAATTAGATGATGAGAACGGTGGTCCTAATAAAGCACCAAAATTTCCAATGCCTTGTAATTATCAATTTTTGCTTCGATACGCAATTTTAGAAAAAGATAACACATTGCTTAATCAGGTAAATTTAACTTTAAAGAAAATGGCTTTTGGAGGTATTTATGATCAATTGCACGGAGGGTTTTCGCGTTATAGCACCGATATTATTTGGAAAGTGCCTCACTTTGAAAAAATGCTTTATGATAATGCGCAACTCATTTCTTTATACACTGAAGCATTTAATCTAACAAAAAATCCTCTTTACAAAGAAATTGCTTGCGATACCCTTCAATTTATAGAAAACGAATGGTATAAAGCTGAAGGTTACTTTTATTCGGCTTATGATGCAGATAGTGATGGAGAAGAAGGTAAATTTTATGTTTGGAATCAATTAGATTTAAAAGACTTGCTTGGTGAAAATTTTGATGTATTCAGTGATTATTTCGAAATAAACGATAAAGGATATTGGGAACATGGAAATTATATTTTGATGCGTTCAGAAAATCAAATTCAATTACTTACAAAATTTAATTTAAAAAAAAATGAATTAGATCACATTATTTTAACCTGTAAAAATAGTTTAAAACAAGAGGCAAAATCTAGATTAAAACCTAGCTTAGATGATAAAACAATTACTTCATGGAACGCACTGATTTGCTCTGCTTATTCTAAAGCTTATTTGTCTTTTGGTGAAATTAAATATAAAGAAATAGCCTTAACTTCTATCAATTTTATTACAAGCCAACTTACTTTAGTTGATGGAAAATTATATCGTACGTATAAAAATAAATGTGCTAAAATAGATGGTTTTTTAGAAGACTATGCCTTTACAATTGAAGCCCTTATTAATGTTTACTTAATTAGCCAAAACCAAGAATTCTTAAATAAAGCATATAATTTATGTGAACTAACATTATCGTTATTCGAAAATAAAGAAAGTGACTTTTTGTATTATACTAACAATTTATCTACTGATTTAATTTTAAGAACTACCGAAATTAGCGACAATGTTATCCCTTCTTCCAACTCTCAAATGGCACATAATTTATTTATGCTTGGTAACTATTTCGGCAATACTGAATGGATTAACAGGTCAAAAAAAATGCTTTCAAACCTTTTAGAAGAATTTAAGAATTATGGTGCTGGATATAGTCACTGGGGCAGCTTAGCTCTTTGTTATTCTTATCCTTTTAAAGAAATTAGTATTGTTGGTAAACATGTTAATGAAAATTTAATTCAATTGTATAAACATGGGGTAACAAACGCGATTTTTACAGTAAGTGAAACAAACTCTGATTTACCGTTTTTGAAGAATAGATATGTTGAAAACCAAACACTTTTTTATGTTTGCGAAAACAATACCTGTTATTCTCCAACAAAATCATTAGCAGAAACAATTTTACAACTTGAATAAATTAAATTTTATATTTTTATTTTTTATTTCTTTTATTTTAAATGGTCAGGTTATATTAACTACCGCTGAAACAGCTTTTGAAAGCCAAGTTCATTTTAATCCAGAAATAATCAAATTAAATGGCATCAAAAAAATCACCTTTGAAATAATAGATAAAAAAGATTTTGAAATTGCTATAGATAAAAATTTAATCGAATCTTACGAATTTAATACCGACGGACAATTATCTAGATTTTATTTTACTACTGTTGTTAAAACCATTGAAAAACAAATTCAGTATAATAAAAAAAAACACAAATTCAGAATTGTTAAAGAATTTATTTACGATACAATAAGCAACAATTATTTTTATTCGAATAAAAAACTAATTTTAAATAGATATCACGATGGCTCAAATTATTATGAGAGTAAATATTATCGCTATGATAAAAACGGAAATCTAACCAAAGAATTACGCTTTAAAGAAACCAATGTAAGTAATGATAAATCCATATTTATATTAGGAAATCAATTGCTTATTAGCCAAGATAGTTTTCAATATCAAAAGTATAGCAACTATCAAATAAAATGTATAATGCTTAACAATGAAAATCGACCTTACAAAGAACAAACAATTGATTTAGATGCCTTAGGGCGCAAAAAAAAGATTAACGAACACTATACCGTAGCTGCGTGGATCATGCAACAAAGTTTATTTGAATATAATGAAAAGCAAATTATTTGTGCTGAATTTCAAGGCAATGCCAATAATAATATTGCACTAAAAAACATTTACGAATACGATATTGATAAAGAACTTTATAGCGAAAAAAAGTTTAAAAATGAAATGCTCTATCAAGAAGTTAGTTATGTAATAAATAAATCAAATAAACTTTTAAATTCTTTAATTATTCGAGATCTAATAAATAAAACCCTACGAATTGTTAAAATTAAATACGATTTTAGTATGCTTAGCAAATCTGACTCAAAATAGATTTATTTATTATACTATTTTAGCTAAATCTCTTTAATGTTAATAATCACTTTTATATTAGATTCCATTTTTAATTCTTATAGTTTACCTTTAAACCCATGTCTAAAAACAAAAAAGCAAAACGTTATTTATTTGAAGAGGTATTAGACTTTTTAAAACATAACGGCTCAAAAACTTTTAATTATAAACAATTAGGAGCTGCAATGGAAATAAATACAGATAGTGAAAGACTTCAATTAATTGAAACATTAGAAAACCTAAAATTGCAGGGCTTTGTTATTGAAAATGAAATTGGGAAATATCAAATTAAAGAAACAAAACAATACCTAACAGGAACAATTGATTTTACATCGCAAGGCACCGCCTTTTTGATTTTTAGCGATACAGAAGAAGATATTTATATTCCTGCTCGAAAGTCGAAAGATGCTTTACAAGGTGATTTAGTAAAAGTTTATCTCTATCCTAAACGAAGTGGTAAAAGAAAGGAAGGAGAAGTTGTTGAAGTTATTACTCGAGCCAAAAGTCAATTTGTAGGAACCATTAAAATTAATCCGAAATTTTCTTTTGTCATTACCGATAATCATAAAATTCATGTCGATTTTTTTATTCGTAACTCCGATACTAATGGCGCCGAAGATGGGCAAAAAGTATTAATCGAATTTAAAGAATGGAAGCAAGGAGATCAAAATCCAACAGCAAAAGTAATTGAGATCTTTGGATTTCCTGGTTTACATAAAACAGAAATGAATGCAATTATGGCAGAATATGGATTGCCAGAGCATTTTCCAGAAAATGTTGAAATAGAAGCAAAAAAAATATCAAACAAAATTTCTCAAGATGAAATATCAAAACGCAGAGATTTTAGAACCATCACCACATTTACAATAGATCCAGCTGATGCTAAAGATTTTGACGATGCTCTATCTTTAAAAAAATTAGATAATGGCAATTGGGAAATTGGTGTTCACATTGCTGATGTAACTCATTACCTAAAAACTAAAACAATTTTAGATAAAGAAGCTGTTCAACGAGCCACCAGTGTATATTTAGTAGACAGATGTATCCCAATGTTACCCGAAGTTTTGAGCAATTTTTTATGTTCATTAAGGCCAAACGAAGAAAAATTATGTTTTAGTGCTGTATTTGAATTAGATCATGAATCACAAATTCAAAATCAGTGGTTTGGAAAAACTATTATTAATAGCAACAGAAGATTTACCTATGAAGAAGTTCAAACCATAATTGAAACAGAAAATGGTGAATATAAAGACGAAATTTTAGTTTTAGATAAATTAGCAAAAAAATTACGCTTAGAACGTCAAATAAATGGATCTATCTTTTTTGATAAAGCCGAAGTTAAATTTAATTTAGATAAAGATGGTAACCCAATTGGTGTGTTTTTTAAAACTCAAAAAGATGCCCATAAACTCATCGAAGATTTTATGCTGTTAGCAAATAAAAAAGTGGCAGAGTTTTTAACTAATATAAATAATAAGGCAAACCATAAACACGAGTCAACAGATAACACAAAAGAAAATCTCAAATCTATAAGCGTTTATAGAGTTCACAATGTTCCTAGCGACGAAAAAATACAAGAACTTAGTGGCTTTGCGGCTCGATTTGGCTATCAAATGATTTTAGGAAACAAACAAAAAATAGCGCAATCTATCAATAAATTACTACTCGATGTGAAAAATAAAAAAGAACAAGGTATGATAGAGTTATTAGCTGTAAGAAGTATGCCTAAAGCCATTTACACAACTAAAAATGAGGGGCATTATGGTTTAGGTTTTGAATACTATACACATTTCACTTCTCCAATTCGCCGTTATCCAGATGTTTTAGTTCATCGTTTACTCGAAGCTAAATTAAATCATCAAACATATTCTACAAAAGATGAATTAGAACTTTTATCTAAACATAGTAGCGATATGGAACGAACCGCAAGCGAAGCAGAACGGGCTTCAATAAAATATAAACAGGTTGAGTTTATGTCGGATAAAGTAGGCCAAAACTTTGATGGGGTTATTAGTGGAGTAACCGAATGGGGCATTTATGTAGAAATTACCGAAAATAAATGTGAAGGAATGATTAAAAGTCGTGATTTAACTGGTGATAATTACATTTATGATAAAGAAAATTATCGCTACATAGGTCGAAATACTAATAAAATTTATGCGTTGGGAGATAATGTAAAAATTTTGGTTAGAAGTGCCGACTTAGTAAAAAAACAATTAGACTTTTTATTTTCCGATTCGATCGGTATTGAAAAACGACCAAAATTTGAAGATAAAAAAAACAAAAGAAGGCGATTTTAATTTATTTCTGAAATAAAAAAAACGATTCCTTTTGTTTAATAAAAAAACAAAATTCTAAAGCGCTAACGTATTAAACGAATAAGAAGTTTTTGAAAAAAATTGTATTGTGTTTATTGTGTGAATTTTTATTTAAATGAAACTTTGTTATATTTAGTAAATAATAATGAACGAAAATAAAACATATTATAATAAATATCGTTGGGTGGCACTAATGGCATACTTTTGTGTCGCAGCAATGAGCCAGATGCTTTGGCTGAATTTCGCGCCTCTTGTTTCTTTTGTTCAACAAAAGTATCAGGTAAGTGAATTAACAGTGAGTTCATTATTACTTTCCTTCCCATTGCTATATGTTTTATTATCCATACACTCAGGTACGATGATAGATAAAAAAGGCTATCGTTATGTAATTTTACTCGGTAGCATAATTACTTCTACTTTTGCTTGTTTGCGAATTTTTGATAATAATTTTTATTTTCTACTTATTGCTCAAACTGGAATTGCTGTTGGGCAACCTTATATTATTAATGGAATTTCAAAATTGATTTCCGATTGGTTCGCTAAAGAACAAACTGCACTAGCAACTGGTATTGGAACCGTAGGCATGTTAATAGGTATGGCTATTGGAATGGGTCTTACTCCTGTATTAAATAATAGTATTGGCTTTAATCAAACAATGATTGTGTTTGCAATTATTTCTTTAGCACTTACTGGTATTTTTATTTTATTTGGCAAAGAAAATCAATTGGTTAAACATAATAAAATAATTATTAGTGGCATGAATGAAGTGAAGTTGTTATTAAAAAACAAGAACTTGCTAGTTTTATTTATTGTTTGCTTTCTAGCTCTTGGAGTTTTTAATGGCTTAACCACTTGGCTCGAAGCAATTCTTAAGCCAAATGGTATAAATGCAGAGCAAGCTGGTTTGGCAGGTGCATTCCTAATTATTGGCGGGATTGCAGGATCTGTAATCATTCCTGGCTTGTCTGATAGATTCAGAGTTAGAAAACCCTTTTTAGCACTTTGTTGTTTAACTGCATTACTTATCTTGTATCCTCTATGTACCTTGAGCTCTATTACTTTAGTTTATCTGTTAGGTGGTTTGATGGGATTTTTTTTTCTACCAGGTTACGCCCTGCTTCTTTCTATGTGTGAAGAAATTGCTGGAACTGAAAAGGCTGGAACCGCTACAGGTTTATTAATGATGGCAGGTAATGCAGGGGCAGTTTTCGTTATTATTTTAATGCCTGTTGTTAATGGCACAAATTCGATTTGGACAAACGCAATTTACTTTATTATTATTTTAATGTCAATTACATTAACACTCGTTTTAAAAAGTTTAAAAGAAACTTTCGCTAAATAAAATTCAACCCACTTTAAAACCGATAAAAATTTTACTAAAAAATGGATTTAAAAAATGGAGAATTGCATATTTGGAAATACTCATTAAACACAGAGGATTATATTTCTGAAAAAAACAACCCTCTGCTATCAAAAAATGAATTAACAAGATCCAATAAATTTTTACAAGAATCCGATAAGATGAGATACATATGTAATCATCGTTTTGTTAGAAATGTATTGTCTTTATATCTAAACATTCCCGCCTCTAAAATAAATTTTGATCTTGAGGATAGAGGGAAGCCCTATATTAAAAATTCAAATTTATTTTTTAATTATTCGTACAGAGCTTCGTATGGATTACTAGCGATTTCAAAGAACCAAGCTGTTGGAGTTGATATAGAGAAAATGAAACCACTTCAAGATATTTTAACTTTTAGCGAATTTTCATTTTCAGAAAAAGAAAAACAAATTATTTTTAAAAGTGAAAATGAAAAAAACCTGGAAACCTTATTCACTTTTTGGACCTTTAAAGAAGCGATAATAAAATTACTTGGAATTGGTCTAAATGCAGACTTAACCAAAATTGATCTTTCCGATTTTTTTTATAACGAGTTAAATCCATTATCCTATTCTAACAACGAAATATTTACAATAAAAAAAATAATTGTCAACCAAGGTTTTAAAGCTGCCTTTGCTCTAAAAGGCAATTTACTAAAATACCAAGAGTTCGATTTTAATGAACATAAAACATATAATTAAATTAAAATTAATTAAATAATTCCATCATTAATCAACCTATGAAATTTTTAAAATTAAGTTTATTAATATACTTTTTTCTTCTACTTACTAATTTATTTTCGCAAGTTGACAGCTCAATATTAGTGCTTTCAAAAAAAGATAGTTTATTCAATACAACAAATAATGGTAAAGACATGATAGATGTTTTGGGCATAAAAAGATTTGGTGACAATGTGTCTTCAAATAGAAATGGAAAGCCCATTATTACTGTAGTACCTTTTGTTGGGTATACGCTTCAAACTCGATTGGCAGGAATAATTGCAGGTAATGTCGCTTTTTATCAAGACAAAGATCAAGAAACCAATCAATCTGTAATTAGTATAAGTCTCAGTTATTCGCAAAACAATCAAATAATTTTTCCAATAATTTCAAATCTGTGGTCACGAAAAAATAAATTTAATTTTCTTGGCAATTGGCGCTATTACAAATTTCCAGAACAAACCTTTGGATTGGGTGGTAAAAAATCAGATTCAGATCGCACTAAACTTGATTATTCTTACTTTATTTTTAAAGAGTCCGTGATGCATCGTTTTAAAAATTCTTTTTATTATGCCGGCTTAGGATACAATCTTAGCTACCATTTAAATATTAAAGAAATAAAAGAGCCTACTGTTTTAGAAACCGATTTTGAAAAATATGGCTATAAAAAAAACTCAATTTCATCAGGGATTTCTATCATAACTTTGTATGATAATAGGGGAAATACAATAAATCCGCCTAAAGGACTTTATTTAAATATTACTTATAGTCCTTTTCTTAAAGTTTTTGGTAGCGATAATAATTGGCAATCAGTAGTTTTAGATTTTAGAAAATATTTTAAATTAGGTAATTCAGAAAATGTATTAGCTTTTTGGAACTATAATTGGTTTACTTTTAATGGTAAGGCTCCATATCTTGACCTGCCAAGTACAGGTTGGGACACCTATTCAAATGTTGGACGAGGTTATATACAAAGTCGTTTAAGGGGTGAAAATTTAGTGTACATGGAAGCGGAATTTCGATTTAAAATATCAAATAATGGTATGTTTGGTGGAATTCTTTTTGGGAATGCTCAATCAGTATCAAACTGGCCCGATAATACCTTTACTGACATTTACCCTGCAGTTGGAGCCGGCTTAAGAATTAAACTCAATAAAAATTCTGGTACTAATCTTTCCATCGATTATGGAATTGGAAGACAAGGATCAAAAGGTTTATTTATAAATTTAGGCGAAGTATTCTAAATCAGAATTCTCATTTTAATACTCTTTTACTTAAAAACTATTTTATTGATTAACAAAATAATTTTTAATATAATTGTTAAACTGTTTCCACTAGTATATGACACGTTTAAATTCATAGCCTCCTTAATACTTAATTTTACTTTCGAAAGAGTTCTCGTTTCCTTGCATTACATCTAACTCCCATCCTCTTGGAAAAGGCGCTTCTAACAAACTACCTTTTAATAAATAAGGATACATTTCTGAATAAGTTTTAATTTGACTGCCATTAACTCGTTTATAAATGTAAGATCGATGAAGTCTATTAGGATGATCTATGCCAGCCGCAGCCATTAATTCTATGGCAGCTTTAACAGTTTCTTTCTGATAATTAAAAACCCTTACTTTTTTATCATCCACATTTAATCCTTTATATAAATTTGGATTCTGAGTAGCAACTCCTGTAGGGCAGGTATTTGTGTTACACTCTAAAGCTTGAATACAGCCTAAAGCAAGCATCATTGCCCTTGCTCCGTTGCACATATCAGCACCTAAACAAATATTTTTGACTATATCAAAACCAGTATGCACTTTGCCAGAGGCAATTATTTTAATATGTTTTTTTATTCCATAACCATTTAAACAATCGTAAACAAATGCCAAGGCATCTCGCAAAGGCATTCCAACAGAGTTGCTAAATTCTAATGGGGCAGCTCCGGTTCCGCCTTCTCCTCCGTCTACAGTTATAAAATCAGGATAAATAGTTGTACTAATCATTGCTTTGCATATGGAGATAAACTGGCTTTTTTGGCCAATACAAAGCTTAAATCCAATCGGCTTCCCTTCACTTAATTCGCGTAATTTTTTTATAAAATACACTAATTCTAGTGGATTGCTAAACGCTGTATGATAGGGTGGAGACAACACATCTTTCCCTTTTTCTACTAATCTGATTTTTGAAATTTCATCCGTTACTTTAGATGCTGGTAATATTCCACCGTGTCCAGGTTTGGCTCCTTGACTCAATTTTATCTCAACCATTTTTACATTTGGTAATTTAGATCGCTCAGAATAAGCATCGTAATTAAAAGATCCGTCATTATTTCTACATCCAAAATAACCTGTGCCTATTTGCCAAATAATATCTCCACCTGGTTCTAAATGATAAGGACTTAATCCGCCTTCACCAGTATTGTGGGCAAAATTACCAAGTTTTGCCCCACCATTTAAGGCCATAATAGCATTTTGGCTTAAACTCCCGAAACTCATGGCGCTGATGTTAAAAATACTAGCAGAGTAGGGCTGTTTACAGTCAGAGTTTCCAACAATAATTCGTGGATTTTGATCTACTTTATCGTGATGTAAAGGTGCAATGCTATGATTGAGCCATTCGTAACCAGTTTCATATACATTTAATTGAGTTCCAAATGGAGTAGTGTCATTAGTTTTTTTGGAACGTTGATATATTACATTTCTACTTAATCGATTAAAAGGCGCCCCATCTGTATCACTTTCAACAAAATATTGATAAACTTTTGGTCTAAGCCATTCTGCCCACCATCTCATTCTACCAATAACAGGAAAATTATATTTTAAAGAATGTTTGGTTTGAGATAAATCACTAATGCCA
Organism: Chitinophaga pinensis; assembly: GCA_945887955.1. Taxonomy (GTDB): domain Bacteria; phylum Bacteroidota; class Bacteroidia; order B-17B0; family Aurantibacillaceae; genus Aurantibacillus. The sequence goes on from CAMCZO010000012.1 coordinate 10,861, forward strand.
AGAAAAATAATTGGTAAAGCAACAATATATAAATACCAAACCCACTGAAAAATAATCCCTATTAATCCAATTAAAACACAAATTAATAAAGATATTAAGTAAAATTTATTTTTCATTTTTACGAAATTTATTTGTTTAAATGTAAGAAGAAAAAATAGACTTAAAAAAAGATGTTATTTACCATATAATTAATAATATTAAAATTTTAGTCCTTAAATAATAGTTGTATTATTTATAGCATTGACTATGAAAGTCAATTTAGAAAGCCAAACGTTAATAATAATAAGATTAAAAAAATATAAATAAAAAAAAACCTCTTTTCAGAGGTTTAAATTCAAAATTAGAATTGCCATAAGTCGTGTTCAAATCTAAAAATATCGCTTTTAACTCGATCAGATTCTAATAATGCTTCAATACCCTTTGCATAATCAGCTATTTTTCGGTCATAGACGTTAGACTCTTTTATAACACTACTAGCAAATTGTCTTTTCCAAAAAATATCTTCAAAAGTTCGACGCTCACTGTCATTCTTTACATTAAAAACCTCGTGTTTTGCGAAAAATGGACGACAAGCTGGAAAATAAACGAAAAATATTGGCTGTTCACCAAAATCCTCTTTTCCTTTTATTGGAGCATAAAATCCTAAACCCAAAATTCTCACCTCTAAGCTCGATTTTTGTTTATCAAAAAACCAATCTTCTTTAATAGATAAAGAAGAAAAAGTTTCATAAAACCATGTTGAATCTTTTGCGCCAGGTACTTTGACACTGTATGAAGAACCATCTTCAGCAAATTTTTCTTGATCAATACTGTCTCCTTGTAAAACTAATTTAGCAGCTATAACTGACTTATCATAAGATTCCTTAAATTCTTCGTCTGCAAACGCAACAATTTGTCCAGACAAAATATATTTAATTACCAATTGAGGTAAAGAAATTCTTCCTTCTACAATATCTTTTGGATAATACAAAGATTGATTCATCTTTTCACGCATATCTAATCTTCTCCAAACTCTTTTTTCCCAAGTCACATCACCTTCACGCAAAAAAGAATAAGGTATAAATCTTCTATTAACCGCATTTTCTTTTTCATAAATAGCATCTTTATAATCACCTGGTTGAAATACTGATTGCTGAGCAAACGAAATATTTGTAAAAAATACAAACAAAATAAATACTAAAAAATATTTTATATGTTTCATAATATTAGTTATTATTAATTGATTTATCTAGTTACTTTAGTAGCAGAAGATATAGAGTGGATTTTTCCGTCAGGCGATTTCACTTTTGCTTCAACATAAATTTTACTTCCCACCTCAGCTCCTTTAAAAATAGCCGAGGCTCCTGGTGATAAATTACTTCCTGGACCCCCTTCAGTTTTTACAACTCCTTTTACCTTACCAAATACTTCATGAGATATCACAACATAGTTAACTGCAAAATCAAAATTTTGCGCTCCTGCTCCAATACCACCTACCAAAGAAAGATCAGCTTTTTTCATTTCTGATGGAGCAAATTTACCAGCAATTTTAAGTTCAGGTTTAGGCAATGGCTTTACCCTAAATTTAATTGGAGGGCCTTGTGCTTTAACTCCTTTATCCGTTTTAGCAGAAACGGTAATTAAGCACTCGCCTGTTCCAGTAAAATTAAGCATGTATTTTCCTGATCCTCCAGATTGTGAAACTCCCGATCCAGAGGAAGAAATTTGAATATCATTTGGAGATATTCCTGCTGCTGCCGCAGTTACAGGATTTGGAATACCTGCATAAAACACATTCATTTGATCAGCAGAAACTGAAGCTGCTGGAGGGGCTACCTTATATTCATTTTTAAAAGGATAAATTTCAAAAGTACCATCTGGCTTTTTAAATTTTATTACACCACTATATTGTTTGTCTCCCACTCCACTAGTTCCAACTTTATATTTTCCTTGGCCATCAACAATTGATAAACTTGTTCCTGTGGCACCTTTTTTGGCGGCAGCAGAATCTATACCCATTAAAACTTCCATATCTCCTGCGGCTAGCTTTGAAAATGATGCAGATAAAAAAATATCGGCAGTATATTCTTGCCCTGCTTGAATATAAGAGGAAGGGGCAATAACTTTAGCAATTAACTTATCCGGCTTTATAGATAATTTACCACTTGCAGAAGAAAATACTTGAAGAATTTCAGCTTCAGCATTTTTTATATCTACTTGCATTTTAGTTAAATTAGCAATCACAGCAGCTTCGGGTAAATGATAAAAATTTTCCATTTCCCAGGACATAACATGATCATCCTCCTTAGCTCCACTTGCTGTAGGTTTTAAATGATCTAATTTTTTCTTTAAATTATCATAATCTGAAGGAAACAGATGTTCGCCATCAGTTTTTTGCATTTTTTCTACCATGGCCATTAAATTACTCTGAAGTTTCTCCATTTTCATTTTCAATTCACCAGCAGTTAAGGGACCTTTATCTGGATTTTTTTCATCAGCACCTAATAAAAAGTGGGTTGGAATATCATAATTATCATAAGCACCATTAACACAATTTTTTATTTTCATAGTGTCTGCTACTTTTATTTTAGCTGGATCACCGGCAAGCTCTGTTTCAAAGTATACTTTAGCCTTTACTTTTTCAATGTGAAGTATTAATTCATTAAATTCCTTTTGAGCTTCTTGAATTCTAATATAATAAGGTTTAGCTCCAGGATTTCCATCAATTGACTTTTGAAAAGCATCTGTTACGCGTCTATTATTATCAGCTAGGTTATCTCTAGAATTTTCCATTCCCTCATTAACACGAATATATCCAAGTAATACCGTTTTAGATACATTCATAGCCAAAAGAGCTGTTAGTACCAAATACATCATACCAATCATCTTCTGCCTTGGTGTTTCTTTACCGCCTCCCATATATTATATATTTAATAATTTAATTTGAATTATGATTTAAAGTTCATTGCGCTTAACATATTTCCATAAACAGTGTTTAGTGAAGTTAAGTTGTTAGATAATGTTGCCATTTCTTGACGATATTTCTTAGTATCATCTAAAGAATCGTGTAAATTTTTCATTAATTCATTTAAACCGTCATAAAATTTAGAAGTTGTGTCTAACTGAGATTTACTATCCTGTAATTGTAATTCGTAGGTTGCATTTAATGCAGATAAATTTTTTGACACCTTACTTAAAGAATCACTAATGCCTGATGCGCTAGATTCGGTTGATTGAGAAATCCCTGCAATTGATTGCGCTATTCCTTCAAAAGATTGAGTTGCTTTGCTATAGGTATCCGATAGACTAGACACATTTTTTGTCGCACTTTTTACACTATCAACATATTCATTGGTAGCAACAGAAGCATTGGTAATATCTGCCATCTTGTTAACAGATTCTCCTAATGATTTCATTCCTTTTCCTAAACTTGTTATTAATTCAGGACCAATTTTAGCATCTGCTAATAAATTATCTAATTGAGCCGTAATAGGTAAATTACTTTCGGGTTCTTCGAGTTCTTCTTTTTCTTCATGAGCCATTCCAGATAATTCTGGATAAGCTAAAGTCCAATCTACTTCTTCGTGTGGAATATCAATACCAAATAAACAAAACAATACTGCTTCTGTTCCAAGACCTGCAATTAGAGCAGCATTTGCACCTGGCCAGTGTTGAATTTTAAATAATGCACCTACTATTACAATTGATGCGCCAAAACAAGATGCTAAGTGAAGATATCTCTTAAAACCCGTTACTTTTCCTAATTTACTCATACTTTGTTTTTTAATTGTTAAATTTAATATTTATTCTTAATTCATATCATATTTAGAACGCCCTAAGTAGGTCATTACATTTCTAAATCCAATATAACACTTTGAGGTGTCTTGATATTCATAAGTTCTTGCACTTGTTTGTAGATAATACCCTACATCTTTAAAACTTCCACCTCTAATCACTTTTCGTTTTAGAACATTTTCATCTTTTTCTTGAGCATCATATACATAATCCGCGTTTGCATCGTGAGCAAAATCATATGCGGATTCGTCAAATGCATTACTTGTCCACTCAGCTGCATTACCAGCCATACAATACAAGCCATAATCATTAGGATTGTAAGAATAAACTTGAACTGTATGCAGTGCACCATCATCAACATAAGAACCTCGCATGGGTTTAAAGTTAGCTAAAAAACAACCTTTATCATTTCGAGTATAAGGGCCACCCCAAGGATAAGGAGATTTATCTAAGCCACCACGAGCAGCATATTCCCATTCGCTTTCAGAAGGTAATCTAAAATCGTTAACTATAGATTGTCCAGTTCCTATTAAAAAGTTATTTAACAAATTTGATCTCCAAATACTAAATGCTTTTGCTTGTTTCCATGAAACACCTACAACGGGATAATCATCATAAGAAGGGTGCCAAAAATACATATTTGTAAGTGGCTCATTAAATGCATAAGTAAAATCATGAATCCATGCTAAAGTATCTGGATAAACATTTACAACATCTTTAATGATAAAAGCAGATCTATCAACTGCAGTTCTAACTCTAGGGAGATAATTTCCTTGACCAACAGGAATTTGATCTTTTACATTATAGGTACCAAGAGTTTTAGAATCTTTAGTTGGATCTGATACAGCTGAAGATTGGTTACTTGATGGAGCGCCATTTGCACCGTCATTAAGCGTTACTCCGTTTATATAATCTGCTTTTTTGTAATCATGAGCAGCGTTTTGAATATCTGCTGATTTATTAGGAATAAAACGATTTGGTTTTGAAGCAGCTAAACGGATGTCTACAGAATAATACTCATAATTTAATTTACGGGTATCAATTTGCTTACGATTATAAAAACGTTCTGCTTCTGGAATATACATGGGATTTAAAATTGTACGAATATCTTCTTCTTTACTATTCCAATCAATTGGTTTTTCCCAGCTTATATAATTTTCTTGTAAATTATTGTCGCCAACATAAACCGGCCAATTTTTTAAGAACTCATCTTGAGGTATACCAAAATTAGCTTCTTGCCCGTTGGCTACTAATAATTTTCTTGCAATGGAATCTCGAACCCAGTATACGAATTGACGATACTCATTATTCGTGATTTCAGCGTCATCAATATAAAAAGCTTGAACAGAAACAATTTTTGATTTTGTTGTGTGTGCCATCGGAGCTTCTTCATCATCAGGGCCCATATGGAAACTTCCCATTTCGATAAATTGAGTGCCGAAAGGATCTGGTTGGTACCACTGTTCGCGACCAACTACACCAACTAACTCACCACTAAGCTTATTACAACCTGAAATTAAGGCAACAAATGAAGCTAGAACTAAAAGTTTTTTCATATTCCTAATTTTAATTTATAATGTCAACTGGACAATAATGTAACAGTTGTTTATTTTTCAAAGTTATTAACATTTTGTTAATTGTTTATGGTTTAAACGTTATTTTATTTAAAAGGTTACAAATAATAATTTAGTCTAAAAATCTATCGTTACCGTGTGATGATCTTTTTTTAGCTTTAGGGGCATAGCAAACACTTAAGATAAGTTCGTTTGTTCCACCGGCATATGAAGCCATAGAGCCCGTTGTAATATCATAAGAGTAGCCAATTTTAAAAGTACCAGAGTTTCCTGATCCAAAAGGCATTTGAATGCCTGCTAAAATAGCAATAGAGTGGCTTGAGCGATATGTTCCTCCTACCCAAAACAGATCACTCCACAATAAATTTAGATTAGCATCAAAAGTTGTAGAAGATATATCAGTTTTTGTTAAAATATTGGGTTTAACTTTTAACCAAGGAGTTATAACAGCAGTATATCCGGCCATAATATAATAATGACGACTTATTTGAAATTCTAAGTCATTTGAGCTTTGAATAGTCTGAGCCGGAAGATGAGTTGAAGAAAGTCCAATATAAAATTGATTTGGTATTTCATAATACGCTCCAAAACCTAAATCGAATGCAATCTTATTTAATAAACCATTATCATAGCCATTTGAACCATATAAACCAGGAATTCTAGGGTCATTTCTTAGAGGCTCAGGAACAATCCAAGTACTTGAAATACTCTTACTTAGAATACCAAAATCAATTCCTAAACCTAAGTCCCCAGGACCAATTTTTAATTTAAAAGAGCTACCTATACGTGCAAAATTTGAGACCATTGGTCCTATATTATCTTGAATTACTGTTAAACCTACTCCTAAAGGTAATCCTGGCAATGAAGAATTAACAGCCACGGCATAAGACTTGGGAGCCCCATCAAATTTAGCCCATTGCTTTCTATATTGAATAACTCCACAAGAACCACCTGAAACACCAGCATAACCGGCATTGTAAACTAATTTATTAAACATAAATTGAGTAAATTGAGGGTCTTGCTGAGCAGAAGCTACGCTGACTGCAAAAATCAAAATAATGTTAATCTTAGAAAAAAGTTTTTTCATACTTTAAGTTAAAAATTAAATAGACATATTAATTTAATACACCTAGTCTGCTAAATTAGTTAATTAATTTAAATAAAAAAAATTTTTAAATAAAAAATACAATTTAATTTAAGTAATTAGTAAATATATGGTTATGAGGTACTTTTATTTTAATACAATTCAAATAGATTATCACTTTTCATTAACAATATCTCAAATTTAATATTAAGGTAAATTTTGAGCTGTTGGAATTTGAAAAATTTAAGGGATTTATATTATTTTAATAATTAAAATTGACAAAATGATGTTCAAATAAAATAATAAAAATTATGGCTTTTTAAATATTTGTAGATTTAAAATAAAAATGTATATTTGTCTCCCTAAATTTTATTAAATATTATCTACAAAATGAAAAAAGAAATACATCCCGAAAATTACAGGCTTTGTGCTTTTAAAGATATGAGTAATGGTTATACTTTTATTACCCGTTCTTGTGCAGAGACAAGAGAAACTCTTGCTCACGAAGATGGTGTTGAATATCCTTTAGTAAAATTAGATATTTCGATGACTTCGCACCCTTTTTATACTGGTAAACAAGTTTTAGTGGATACAGCAGGCCGTGTGGATAAATTTCGTACTCGACAAGCAAAAAAGAAATAATTAATTTTTATAGATTCTAATAAAAAGCTCAACTAATAGTTGGGCTTTTATTGTTTTAATTATATTAATTGCTATAAATTTGCTAAAAATAATTTAAATAGCGAGTTATTAAAATTAAAATCGTCAAATCAATTTGTTGAACATTTTTCGAAATAAATTAATTAAAACCTATGCAATCAATTGCATTCTTATGATTTTTATAGGATTTATTTTTTCTGCATTTTATTTATTTAAACCAAAACCAATCACCCTTTCTTTTTTACCTTATTTTGGAAAAGATAGTCTAGTGATAAATAAAAATTATTTTTCTGAAATAATTAGTGATAGTGTAAGTATTCAATCGCTTAGATTTTATTTATCTGATATTAATTTAATTAAAAATGGCAGAATAATTTACCAAGTAAAAAATCAGCATAATTTAATTGACATATCTCAAAAATTACAAGTTAAACTATTCACCAAATCTGAACTTGAATTTGATTCAATTCAATTTGATATTGGGGTTGACAGTTTAAGCCAGGTTTCGGGGGCAATGGGAGGAGATTTAGATCCAATGAAAGGGATGTATTGGAGCTGGCAAAGTGGCTATATCAATTTTAAATTAGAAGGTAAAAGCAATATTTGTAATACTCGAAACCATGTTTTTCAATTTCATATTGGTGGGTATATATTTCCTTATAATACAATTCAACATATTATACTTCCTGTACAAAATAAAACAAACATTAATATTAAATTAAATATTAAAAAAATGTTATCACAAATAGATTTAAAAAATGTGAACCAAATTATGTCGCCCAGCGAAAAATCTGTTGAGATTTCAAAACAATACGCTAATTTTTTCTCAATTGAATAATGAAATTTAAGATTACACTCATAAGCCTTATTTTATTTGTTTCAGCAATCACAATCAAAAAAGGTTTTCAATTAAAATATCCTGACTATTTTCCTAAACCAACTTACGATTTAAAAAAAAATATACTTACTAAAGAAACCATTGCTTTAGGAAGAACATTGTTTTACGATCCGATATTATCAAAAAATAATACGATTTCGTGTGCATCCTGTCATTCCTCGTTTAATGCATTTGCTCACACCGATCATTCTTTGAGCCACGGAATAGATGATTTGATTGGCACCAGAAATGCACCAGCTTTAATGAATTTGGCTTGGCAGAAATTATTTATGTGGGATGGCGCAATAAATCATTTAGATATGCAAGCCCTGGCACCAATTAATCATCCAAAAGAAATGGGAGAAAGTATAAATCACATTATTGATAAATTAAATAAAACAGCACCTTACCCTACTCTTTTTAAAAAAGCATTTAGAGATACCATTATTACTGGTGAAAAAATTTTAAAAGCGCTTTCGCAATTTCAACTGTGTTTAATTTCGGCAGAATCAAAATACGATCAGGTAAAGAAAAATAAAAAACAATTTAGCGATCAAGAAAATAGGGGTTATATTTTATTTAAAAAAAATTGCAATTTTTGTCATACCGAACCATTATTTTCTAATTTCACCTTTGCCAATAATGGCTTAGCTATTGATACAACTTTAAATGATTTTGGACGTTGGCAAGTAACTAAAAAATCTGAAGATAGTTTAATGTTTAAGATTCCTAGTTTAAGGAATTTAAGTTACACCTACCCCTATATGCATGATGGACGATTTAATACAATTAATCAAGTTATTAATCATTATATAAAAGGCATAAAACAAAGTGCTAATTTGGCTCCCGAACTTAAAAAAGGAATTTTGTTATCATCAAATGAAAAAACTGATTTAATTGCATTTTTAATAACATTAAATGACTCTGCATTTGTATTTAATCGTAATTTTGCATATCCAAAATAATTAAATCAATGTATTACAAAAGAATATTAAAATAAAAACGTCTAAATAAAATAAAACCAATTTATATTTATGAAAAAAACAATCTTCTCTACTTTTTTATTATTAGGCACAAGCTCAATTAAGGCTCAACTAAGCCCAGTAATTACATCCTGGTTGCAAAATAATACAACCACAGGAACTTATTATGTAAATGGTAATTCTACTGCACAATCAAACGGAATATTAGTAAATTGCCAACAAGTTCAATACTCTAGTGGCTCTGTATATGTTTCTACAACAGGTATTCCTGCATATCCTGTAGGACCATTTACTGGAGACGGAAATCCAAATAATGCAGGAAATCAAAATGCTATATTTAAATTTCCATTAAATCCTACTGTAAATACTGGAAGTCCAACAACAGTGAATATGGGAAATGCAGCTATTTACATAAATGGAGTTGCACATTTTGCATTTGGAGATGGCGTAAGTTGGAAAAGTTCTACAAATGCTTTTGCTGGAGGCCCACTAGGTGGCCAGGGGGATAATGTTTGGAATAGAGATGCTATAAAATACGAAAAATTAGGATTTGATTGTTCAAAAGGACATCCTGCAGGAACTAATTATCATCACCATCAAAATCCAAGTGCATTTGATAAAGATTTGATTGTTATTTCAACCATTTGCAATTTATACGATGCAGATGGTTTGTATACAATTAATACTGCCCAACATTCTCCGCTAATTGGTTTTGCATATGATGGTTTTCCTATATACGGGGCTTATGCTTACGCAAACACAGATGGTACAGGAGGAATTGTAAGAATGAAATCGGGTTATCAACTAAGAAATATGATAGCAAGAACTACTAATGTTGCAGGAGCAACTGTTAGTTCAGGGCCTCCTATAAACGCTACATATCCACTAGGTAGTTTTGGATTAGATTATGAGTGGGTTGCCCATACAGGAGATGCAAGTTATTTAGATGAGCATAATGGTCGCATTTGTAAAACGCCAGAATATCCAAATGGAACTTATTGTTATTTTGCTACAGTTGACGCTAATCACAATTCTGCTTTTCCTTATGTGCTTGGGCCTACTTTTTATGGAAATAAAGTTGTGACTAAAGTAACCTCTATAACCGAACCTACAACAACATATACCACTCCGATTTTACCACCTAATGCAATTTCTGAAAAAGAATTTAATAACATGTTGGTTGAAATTTTCCCAAATCCATCATCTGATTTAGTTGCCATAAAAATTGGTGGTCTATTAAAAGAAAATTTAAAAATAGAATTATTGAGTACTGATGGAAAAATAATAAAAAGTACTCAAATTAATAAAGGACAGAGTCTTGCTTTTTTTGATTTACAGGCTGTATACAGTGGAATTTATTTTGTAAAAATTTCTAATTTATTTTACAGTAACACAAAAAAAATTGTTGTAACAAAAGAGTAACTAATTTTAGCTACTCAATTTTGTTTTAGAAACTATGAAAGATTTAATATTTGACAACATTAAATTAATGAGTCAGTTTTTGAGCTATTTTCAGACTAATGTATTAAAGCTGACTCATTAATTAAATTTCGTAATTGCATGCTGAACAAGTTATTTATGTAAACAAGCTTTTTGCTTTAGTTCCATCACCGATTAAATAATGAAGTATATTTCAAAAATATTTTTTATTTACTTAATCACATTTTGTTTAAGTAAAACTGTCTATTCGCAAGATGCAAAAAGTTGTTTGTATAAAAACCCTTTATGCTTTTACAATACCGATATTTTAAATTATTTACAGGTACTGCACAAAAATCTGCAGTACGAAGAAATGGTCCCATTCTTTTATGGTTCATCTTTAAATAATAAAAGTAAACTTGAAGAAAGATTATCAAATGCCAGTTTTGGTTATTCATTAAAGAGAGTAGGAATAAAAGAAAAAAATAAAACGAATTGGTCCTTATCCTATCAGCGAACGATACTTGGAACAAATGAAACTTTTAAAATTGATTGTGCATTAATAAATGATACCTGCCGAATATATATTGATGATAAAGCTTGGAAAACATTATTTAATCGATAGCTATGAAAATAATCATCAAAAAGATAACAAAATAAAAAAAAATGTCTGTTTTTGATTGGCAATAAAAAAAGAAGAACACAGCCCACTCAAAAAAAACGGGGGTACTTTGAAATCTTAAAGATTAGAAAATAATTTAATATTTATCATTAAAGGATTTATAAATGTTTCGACAATAATTGGACTTAATAACTTGGAGTCAATTTGGAAAACTAAAAGAGCCGAAATGAAATTCGAGTCAAATTTGAATAATAGTTTTCTGTTAATCTCTTCTTTTTTTTCTTATACTTGTATCAAAAATTAAACCAGATGAACAAATTATTAATCCTTTTAACTCTTAGCGTTTTTGTTGATTCGTGTAAAAATTCAAGTGACATAGAAAACCACACAAACAAAGACACAATTGCTGACAACAAGCCATTCATCAATCCTCCCTTAAAAAACTGCCAAGTGCCAACAGAGGAATACACAGTTGAGGCTGAAAAAGGAGATACCGTGTTTACTTATTCTGGGGCAATTATTGAATTTCCTTCCAACGCATTTATAGATGAAAATGGCAATGTTGTGAAAGGAAATGTAAACATCTCTTTCAGAGATTTTAGCGACCCTGTAGACTTTTTTTTGGCAGGAATTCCAATGGAATATGACTCGGCTGGCGTTCACTATTTATTTCAGTCGGTGGCAATGTGTGAAATTAATGCCAATCTCAATGGCAAAAAATTATCTGTAAATCCAGATGCAAAACCCACAATAAATATGCAAAGCAATTTAGATACCGATAAATCTAATTTGTATTACTTAGATACTGTTGCTAAGCAATGGAAAAATATGGGTAAAGAAAAAAGGATAGCGATGAATAATAATTATAACAAATCAACATCATCAAAAAAATCTGCCTCTGCTTTACAACAGGAAGAAACAAATATTGAACAACATGTTAAGCCTAATAAAGTCCAAAACCCTGACCGTGTAATTGAATTAGAAATTGAGCCAGGTGATTTTCCTGAATTATCCGCATACAGTAATGTAAAATTTGAAATTGATCCGACGGATAAATCTTTTAAATCTTCTGACGGAAATGTTACTTGGAATTCAGTTGATATAAATAAAGACACTAAAGTCGGCTTTTACAGAATAAATTTTAAAAATAAAACTCGTAGCGTGTCATATTTAGCTCGCCCAGTAATGGAAGGAGCGGATTATGAAAAAGCTTTAAAAATATTTACACAAAAGAAAGCCGAGTACGAAGAAAAAAAAGAAAAAAGATTAAATGTCGAAGATTTGGCACTAAAAGAAAAGAAAAAAAAATTCGATGAAGAACAAGCAAAATTTGAAGCAAAGAATGCCGATATAAGAAGAATGAACGTATTGATCGAAGCACGGAATAAAGAAACAGCAAAACAAAATAAGAAGACAGAATTACAAAACAAAGAAAAAGAGGAACAAAGACACGTATATGAAATAGTTAATTTAATAGATACAAAACAGAATATTACTGAAAATTACACTGAAAAAGAAATTGAACTGTCTAATATTTATATCAGAAAAAGAACAATTAGAGATAGAAGTGATTTTGTAATCCGCTCATTTCAAATATCTAATTTTGGAATTCACAATGTCGACGGTTTAATTTCGGCTTTTTCTGCTGATTCTACAAACTACAAAAGCGTAAAAAAAACACATAGTAAAATAAAATTTGTGCTAAGAAATAAGAAAGGAGAAAGTATTGCAATACACAATTTAACTATTATGTTCAAAAAATTGAATAGTATAATGCGTCCACCACTACAAATTGATGATATACGAGCGGAACAAATTATAACGCTTTCATATATTCCAGATGACATAAAAACAGTATGCGGAATAAGTGGTGATAAATGTGTCTATATGACTTATGCGGAATTTAAAGTTGCTCTAGACGAAGCTGCGAAAGGGATCATCCGCGTAATAAAAGAAGACAGACTTGATTCAGCCAGAAAGTTAGGAATTAATACCAACGTAGACCTTTCTGCTCCATCAACGTCAGACCTTCGCAGATTTACAGTAAAGGAAAATAGGATTAATTCAGGTGCAAAGTTAAGAAAATTGCTTGGGGAGTAAAGTGTTTCTTAGATTATTTATGTGTTGCCATTTTTTAAGTGTTGGCTCTTAATTCAAAAACATGTGCAGAGTATTTGCATTAAAACAGTACTATTTTGTCTAAATATCATCAAAAAGTAAAACTTCACCAAAAGGCTTAAAAACAAAAAACCCTTGTAAAATCTAATTACAAAGGCTTTTTTTGCTCCCTCTCCTGGGCTCGAACCAGGGACCCCATGATTAACAGTCATGTGCTCTAACCAGCTGAGCTAAGAAGGAATATTATTCTGGTAAATTGTATTGAAACAATTTTTGTTTATATTTATAAAGAACGCAACACTATTAATCTTACAAATTAGGTCCTCAAACTCTCTTAAACAAGGTTAATTTGAATTTTAAGATTAGGGTTGCAAAATTACATTAATTTATTAAATAAACAATATCTTTACAAAAATTTTAAATATAAATATATGAGTCTTTTAGTGGTTGGCACCGTAGCCTTTGATGCAATTGAAACTCCTTTTGGGAAAACAGATAAAATAGTTGGAGGGGCGGCTTCATACATTTCTTTAGCGGCTTCTTATTTTACAAAAGACATTCAACTAGTGTCAGTAATTGGCGACGATTTTCCGGATAGTTTTTTAAATACCCTAAAATTGCAAGGAATTAAATTAGATGGCCTGCAAATAAAAAAAGGCGAAAAATCCTTTTTTTGGAGTGGAAAATACCATAATGATTTAAATAACAGAGATACCATTGATACTCAATTAAATGTATTGGCTAATTTTGACCCAATTGTACCTGAATCTTCAAAAAATTGCGAATTTTTAATGTTAGGAAATTTGGTTCCGGCTGTTCAGCAAAGTGTTATTTCGCAATTGAGTTCGAGGCCAAAGTTAATTGTTCTTGATACGATGAATTTTTGGATGGATATTGCAATGGACGAATTAAAAAAAACGATCGCAAGGATTGATGTTTTAACCATTAACGATTCAGAGGCTCGTCAATTATCTGGTGAATACTCATTAGTAAAAGCGGCTCAAAAGATTTTAGAAATGGGGCCAAAAGTAATTGTTATTAAAAAAGGAGAACATGGTGCTCTTTTATTTAATAAAGAAGAAGTCTTTTTTGCTCCCGCTTTGCCTTTAGAAGAGGTTTTTGACCCAACAGGGGCTGGAGATAGTTTTGCAGGAGGTTTTATTGGTTATTTAGCTAAAACAAAAGATATTAGTTTTGAAAACATGAAACGGGCGATTATATTTGGAAGCGCAATGGCTAGTTTTACCGTTGAACGATTTGGTACTGAAAAACTGATTGGGTTAACACAAGATCAAATAAATGAACGTGTTCAGCAATTCGTTGATTTAGTTCAGTTCGAAATTTCTTAGTTTGTATTGTTGATCAATACCATACTAATTTTACTAATAATACGTTATTTAAAACTAGTGCTAATTAAACGACTCTTATATTTTAGTTTACTAATAATTTTAATGGGCTCATGTAGCACAAAAAAAAACACATTGGTAAGTCGTGGCTTTCATAATTTAACGGCACACTTCAACGGCTATTATTATTCATGCGAAAATATCAACGAGGGAGTATATAAAATTGAAAAAAACAATAAAGATGATTTTGAAAAAACGCTTCCTATTTTTATTTATCCAAATCCCGATAAAGCAAAATTAACCTTTGCTGAATTTGATTTAGCAATAAAAAAATCATCACTTTGCATACAAAAGCATGCGATTAAAAATGAGCAAGGCACCGAAATAGCTTCGGCAGGAAATTGGATTGATAACAATTGGATTAATATTGGTATTTCGCATGTTTACAAACGTGATTTCTTTAGTGGAATTGAGGCTTTTGAATACGTAACCAATACCTATAACAAATCAAAAGACAAGTTTACTGCGATGATTTGGCTTACAAAAGCTTATAACGAAATTGGTTCGGTAAGTAATTCTGAACCCATCTTAAATTTTTTAAACAATCAAAAAAAACTTCCAAATAAATTAAAAAATGAATTCTTAATCGTATACGCCGATTATTATCTTCGAAGGGGTCAAAATACAGAAGCAATAGCTAAACTGATGGATGTTACTCGAAATTCGTCATTAATAAACGGACTAGCTCGAAAAAAACGTGCACGTTATTTATTTATAGTGGCTCAACTATCAGAAAAAGCAAAAGATTATAAGCGTGCCGTTGAATATTATAAAAAAACAATCAAATTAAAGCCAACTTACGAGTTTATACTATATAGCAAAATTAAAATTGCACGATTAGTTGACGTGAATTCTTTTAGTTCAGAAAAAACAAAGAAAGACCTATTAAAAATGACAAAAGAGTTCAAAAACACAGATTACTTTGATGTCATTTACTACACATTAGGAGAAATTGAAGAAAAAGAAAAAAACATAAATCAAGCTTTAACCTATTATAAAAAATCTGCTCAAACAAGCCAAATTAATCAAGATCAAAAGGCAATGGCTTATTTGAAATTAGGTGAGATTAATTTTGACTTAACAAACTATCAAGCAGCAGAATCATATTATGATAGTACAATTGCAGCAATTTCGAAAGATAATATTAATTACGAAACAATTTTTGCTCGTAAGAAAACGCTTGAAACCTTAGTTGGCTATATTAAAAATATTTCTCGCGAAGATAGTTTACAAAAAATTGCAAGGATGAGTGAAGCAGATCAAAACTTATTTATTGATAATATGATGCTTGCAATTGAAAAAGAAGCTGCTCTCAAACAAAAAGAATTAGAGGCAGCAAAAGAAAATAACAACGGAAGTCCAACATTAGGAAATACTGGCAGCGGAACAGATTTTATTGCGGGTGGAGCAAGTTTTTACTTTTACAACGCTAATACTACCGCCTTAGGAGTATCTGATTTTACGAAAAAATGGGGCAATAGAAAATGGGAAGATAATTGGCGAAGATCTAATAAAGCATTAGTAATAGAAGAAGAAGAAGGGACAATAAAAAATGGAGGAGAAAAAAGTAAAACCGCACAAATAACACAATCAAAAAAAACACGAGATTATTATAAAAAAGACCTTCCTTTAACAGACTCTTTATTTTTAAAAAGCACAAATAAAATCATAAAATCATATTATTTTATGGGTTCAATTTATAAAGAAGAGTTAAATAATACAAAAAAAGCGATTGCTTCATTTGAAGAATTAAATAAACGATACCCTCAACACAAATATTCGATAAATACCTATTACATTCTTTATAGAAGCTTTTTAAAAGAAAAAAATCAAGAAAAAGCTGATTATTACAAAAATAAAATATTAACTGAATTTCCAGAAAGTGAATTTGCTCTTCTTATCAAAAATCCAGAATATGCAAACGATTTAAGTACTAAAAAAAGTGAAGTAGAGCTTTTTTATAATACACTTTATAGTCTTTATAAAACTGAAGATTTTGAACAATCCTATATTCAAGCAAAAGAAGGCTTGATTAAATATGGCAAAAACGATTATGCCTCTAAAATAGAATTAATTAAAGCAATTAGTTATGGCAAAATAAAAGGAATAGATTCTCTTGAATTTAGTTTAAAAATTTTAATAGCAAAATACCCCAAGGAAGATGTGACTTTGCTTGCAGACGATATTTTATTATCCATTAAAAAACAAAAAAATCCAGATTTATATAAAAATGTAGAGACTAAAATTGCTGAAAAGGATACATTTATGTTAAATTTAGAGGCCGAACATTTTTTGGTTCTAATTGCACCAGATGAATTAAAATTAACCGAAGCATTAAAAATAAATCTAGGTTTATTTAACAACATCTATTATAGTGATAGTAAATTGATCATGTCCAGTAATTTATTTGGCAACAATAAACAACTAATTATTATTAAAACATTTAATAATGCTAAAAAATGTTTAGATTATTTACAAAATATAAATAATGATCCAGATGTATTTAAAGGTGATGCTAAAAAAGAACTTATTGATGTTTTTCCAATATTATCAACTAATTTACCATTATTATACAAAACAAAAAACATTGAGGGTTACAAATTATTTTATTTAGAAAATTATAAAAAAATAAAATAACTTAAATAAAAAATTATTTCTTATCTTGTTTAAAATTATTATTTATGTTAGGCATTAATTCAATTAAAAACAAATCAACAGACATGAGTTCTGTTAATCTTATTGGTGAGGGCACAAAAATTGTTGGCGACATAAACTCTGATAGCGACATTAGAATAGATGGTCAATTAACTGGCAATATCATTACAAAAGGCAAGTTTGTATTAGGCGAAAGTGGTTTTTTAGATGGCAATGTAACAAGTTTAAATGCTGATATTAGTGGTGAGATAAAAGGAAAAATAGAAGTTTCGGAAATATTATCGTTAAAAAGTACAGCTAAAATTAATGGAGATATTTTAACTTCAAAATTAGCCATAGAGCCTGGTGCATTATTTACAGGCACATGTAACATGGGGGCAAAAGTTAAAAACATTCTGCAAAATACAGATTCGGCAAATGCCAAAACAGCCTAATGATTTTTTAAAATATAGTAACTTATTTATTCAAATGGCTGTTATTATAGGATTATCATCTTTTGGTGGTCAAAAATTAGACCATTACTTTAATAATAAACAACCGGTATTTACTATTATTTTAAGTTTATTAGGCATTTTCTTTGCATTATATCTTGTACTTAAAGACTTTATTCGTCCAAAAAAGTAGCATGCTTATAAAAAATATATTGAGCATAATATTATCCTCTGTTTTTGCTTTAGGTGTTTCGTTTTATCTCAATTTATATACTTCTTTTAAATCGCAAAACTTCGTATTTGCCTTGTTATTTTTTTCGATCATTTGCTTTATTTTAAACATTATTTATTTTAAATATAAAAAGTCTAAAACATTTACTGAATTAATTTTAGTTAGTATCAGCATAAAATTACTCTTATCATTTATCGGTATTTTTATATATTCAGTATTTTATCCAACAGGTTTTTTTTCTTTTTCGATTCATTTTTTGTGTTATTATATTTTGTTTACAATTTTTGAAATAAGATATTTGTTGAGATTAATAAAAACAGCGAATAACTGATAATAATTATCAGAATGCCAAGTATGGCGATCATCAAATTCTTCCAATAAAAGAAAAATTATATTTTAATGCTAGTTTTGTTTGAGATAAAACACTAATGCCTTGCTTTTCCTATAAAATAAAGTTCAAAGAGAAATAACTTAATATTTTAAGGCCTTGGAAACATTCCGTCTAAAAGAGAATCTCTGAATTTTCGAGGAAGAATTTTACTTAAAATAACTAAGAGATTTACATCCCCTGAAGGAATGATGAGATATTTTTTTGAGCCTTTGGCCATTTTCAAGATTTTTATTGCCACTTCAGACGTTTTCATTAATTTACGAGGAGTTTCTTTTTTCATCCATTGCGGCGCATT
This sequence comes from Chitinophaga pinensis, assembly GCA_945887955.1. Lineage (GTDB taxonomy): Bacteria > Bacteroidota > Bacteroidia > B-17B0 > Aurantibacillaceae > Aurantibacillus. Next base: position 29,382 of record CAMCZO010000012.1, read on the forward strand.
TTTTATTTCCTCATGAAATTGCGGCGTATCCATATCTCCTGGACAAGCAACATAAACATTAATATTTTTACTAAGCAATTCTCGTCGTAAGCATTCGCCAAAATTTACAATTCCGGCTTTGGCAGCACAATACATTGAATATCCAGCTGCACCCATTAGCCCGAAGCCTGAAGAAATTAATAAAACTTTTGTTCCATTAACTAAAAGTGGTAAAAAAGTATGAGCAGAAAGAATTGTACCCCATAAATCTATTTCAAGATCTTGTTTCATTTCGGTAGCATTTTGATAATCTGAAAGAAGTTTAGTTGAAACAACCCCGGCATTTAGAATAAGATAATCTATTTTTTCATACTCGTTTTTTATTTGATCGAATACTTTTTTTAAACCGTTTTCGTCAGTAATATCACATGAAAATCCTTTTGCCGTTATATTTAAATCAGATAATGAGCTTAATGCTTTATTTATCTTATCTTGATTTCTTGCAATAATAATTATTGAATAGCCTTCTTTTCCTAATAATTCGGCTAAGGCAAACCCTAATCCAGAGGAACCTCCGGTTATTACTGCAGTTTTTTTCATTGCTCTATTTTTTTAAAAAATCGAATTTATCAGCAGCTTTTAAAATAATATCGGCAGCTTTATTTAATTGTTCTTCTGAATGTTCGGAAGTAATAAACATTCTTATTCTTGCTTCACCTTTTGGAACGGCAGGAAATTGAATAATACTAGTATCTAAACCTGTTTTTTGCAAATAATCGTTTAGTTGTAAGGTTTTACTTTCGTTTCCGAAATTAACTATTACCACCCAAGAATCACATTCGCCAAGATTAACTTTTCCTGATAATAATTTTCTAAAATAGCTTGCATTAGATTTTAATTTATTCCTTCGTGCCATGCCAATTTCGCTTCCTGCAAGTTCAACTACTTTTGTCATACCACCAGTAACAGCAGGATCTAAGGCGCAAGAAAACATGCGGCACTTTGCGTACCAATTCATGTAATTAATTATAGATTTTTTTCCGTACACGCCTCCGCCAACACCACCAAATGCTTTTGAGAAGGTCATTACATAAAGATCAACATCCTCTAAAACTCCTTGTTCTTCACAAACACCTCTTCCGTTTTCTCCTGCAATAAGCGCTGAATGAGCTTCGTCTACTAAGGTATAAGCACCATATTGTTTAGCAAGTTTTACAACCCCTTTCACGTTTCCATAATCTCCATCTCCACTATATACTCCTTCCATGCAAATTAATACACGAGTAAATCCATCACAAGTCTTTTTTAAAAGCTCTTCGAGATGATCCATGTTGTTGTGTTTGAAGTACAAGATTTCACCGCCTGAAAGTTTAGCACCTTCGATAATGGACATGTGCGAAGCTTCATCCATTATTACATAGTTACCAGGTTTTATAAAAGCAGATATTGCACCTAAATTTACACTATAACCGGCAGTGAATAATGAAACTCCACGATCGGGTAAGCCAAAGAATTTTTCAAGCGCCTGCTCTAATTGTTTGTGAATGGAGTAAGTACCGCTAATTACTGGTGAACTTGATGCGCCTAGACCATACTTACCAACTGCTTCTTGAGCTGCAGCAATTACTTCAGGATGGTAGCTAAAGCCCAAATAATTATAACTCGAGAGGTTAATGATATGAACTTTTTCGCCATTTTGACGAGTTAGGTCAATTTCAGTTTTTTGAGCCGCAGAACGAATAGCTTCAAAAGTATATAGATTTTTTTTATTCAGAATTTCAACCCATTCTGAAAAAAGGTCCATTTCTTCAAGTTCAGAAGACATGTTCATCATAAACATATCATAAGTATATTCTGAAAAATGATCTTGCAAGTGTTTGGACATTACTTCGTCAGTAGTAGACATAATCAGAGGGATTTAAGTGTTTTTTTTTGTGAGCGATTATAAATTTCCATAAGATTATCAAAAAATGTAGTTCCTTTATCAACTGTTATAGTTTCTCCACTAATTGAATCGCAGTAACCAGAACATAGACCCACTATTGCTTCAGATAATTCTTCAGGTTCAATCCAATAATTTTCGGGGATAAATTTTTTTGCAAATTCTGAAAGTTCTTTTCCAAATGTATCTTCTAGTGATTTTGTTTTGATAGCACGAGATCTTACAACATTTATACAAACCTCATGGGCTCTTAAATGATAATTAAGATACTTAACAAAAACTTCCAATATAGATTTAGATGCTGCAACATAATCATAGCCCATTGAATAGTTATCGGGCCCAGTTGATGAAATGCCAATAATGTATTTTGGATAAAACCCAAAAGTCTTGTATATTTCTTTTGTATAACCAACCATTGGCCAAGTTGAATAGGAAATGCTTTGCTTTAATCCTTTTAATGACAAGTCTTCAAAACTAGTAACTGAAGACGCAACAGAGACATTGCTGATAAAAATATCTATTTTAGCAACTTTTTGCTTAATTTGTTCTAATAACGTTTTTGTGTCATCAGTCTTTGAGGCGTCGGCCTGAAAAAATAAAGGTTTAGTAGCGTTATTTTCTTCAAAACTTTTAAAAATAGCATCTTCATCATGATCTCCCCAATTGTAGGTAAGAATGCATAAAGCTCCCCTTTTTGCAAAAGAAAGCCCTATTTGTAAACCTATTCCTCTAGTGCCTCCAGTAATAAGAACTACTTTGCCAGAGAAATCTAAGAGAGTGTTGCTCATGCAGATTTTGGTGCAAATGCTTCAAATTTATCTATTAAACCTGATATGTTATGAATGTCAGATAATTCTGTACGAGGTATTTTAATTTTAAGTTCACGCATAGTTCCTGAAACTATTTCTACAATATCTAAACTATTTGCGCCAAAATCGGTAAATTTTTTTTCAGGGTCTATACCAGCAGTAATACCAGGTACAGATTTAGCTAAATGCTTTTCAATAACTCTTAAGATTTCTTCTCTTTCCATTGTTAAATTATTATTATTTATTTATTATTTTTTGCGATACGTAAAATTAACAAAATAGATTTAATAATCAATTATGTTAGAAAAAAATTCGAAAGAGATTCTATGAACTAGAAACAACTACTAATTAATTGTTTTAGTTTCATTTTTTATAAATAAGACTTCATAAAAATTTGATTATAAATGAATTAGAAGTTTTATGATTATGTCAATTTTTAATAAGTTTTTATAATAATTGCCTAATGTTGATGAAAATTGAGATCACAAAAAATAATTTATTAATTTACCATACTAGGGTTTTTAAATAAAAAAGCAATTCTTTTTTAAAAAATTGTTATTTTTGAACTTATTTGCTCTTTTTTTTGATTTATTTCTAATGTTTTAATTAATGCATAAATCCTCAACAAAAACAAGTTTAATAAGTCTTTCTAAGGAATCTTCAGGAATTAGTACCTTAATAATGAACGATAGGGCATGTAAAAATGCCTTAACCCCAAAATTTGTTGAGGAGCTAATTGTTTGTTTAAATGTTGCAAAAGCCGACAACACATTAAAGGTTTTAGTGCTTGCTGGCACTGATGATATTTTTTGTTCAGGTGCAGATTTAGACACCTTAATAAAACTTTGCAAAAGAGAACTTCAGCCAGTAGATATTATACTTTCTAAATTGATTTTAGACATCCCCGTTCCAGTAATTTCAGCAATGCAGGGTCATGCAATTGGTGGTGGTTTGGCTATAGGGTTATGTGCTGATGTTGCAATTTTGGCTGAGGAAAGCCGTTATGGATGTTCTTTTATGAATATGGGATTTACACCAGGAATGGGTATTACAAAATTAATGGAACATTATATGTCTCCGGCTATTGCTCAAGAAATGCAATATACAGGAAATTATTACTTAGGAAGAGAATTAAAAGGTAAAACAAACTTTAATTATATATTACCAAAGTCAGAAGTTCTTGAAAAAGCAAATTCAATTGCAGAAGCCATGGCCGAAAAACCTAGAAAAGCGCTTTCAGTTTTAAAACGGTATCAAAGTATGCACCGCAGAAAAATGTTTGAGGAGACTTATAGTATTGAAACGATGATGCACGAGCTAACATTTAACGAAGAAGAAATATTAAAAATAATACAAGAAAATTATGTCAGATAACAATAAACAAAAGGTAATTTTAATAACTGGAGGCACAAAGGGTATAGGCAAGGAGATTGCTTTTAAATTTGCTGAACATGGCCATCAATGCATAATTACTTATGGTTGGGGAAGCATTGAGGACGATGATTTTTTAAATGAATTTAAGTCTAGAAACTTACCTGAACCTTATTTAAAGCAGGCTGATGTGATAAACTCAGAAGACACTATTGATTTAATGAACGAAATTAAACTTCGTTATGGAAGGGTAGATACTTTTATCAGCAATGTTTCTTTTGCTAATTTAGTTAAAGGCATAGATGATTATAGCGAAGGTTCCTTATTAAAGAGTGTGGAGTATAGTTGTTGGCCTATGATTGAATATACTAGGCAGATGAAAAAGGTTTTTGGGGCATACCCAAAATATGTTATTGGACTTTCATCTCATGGCCCAGATAGATATTATAAAAATTATGATTTTGCAGCAGCAACAAAAACTCTTAATGAAGTTTTAGTAAAATATTTAAATTATCATTTTTATAATGATGATGTGATTTTTAATATTCTTCGTACACGACCTGTTATCACAGATTCTTTACTAATGACTGTTGGAAAGGAATGGAAAGATTTTATTGAAAAATACGATATTCCTGGAACTCATGTGGATCTTGAAGAAATAGCTAAAGTAACCTATATGATGTGTAGCGGTTTAATGGACGGAATAAGAGGGCAAACTATTAATGCAGATAAAGGGTATAATTTTATAGAAGGATATTCTTATATGTATGACAAAAGGGAAGAATTTGGTATTTAATCTTCCAAAAAATCAGAAATATCTTTAATTCTTTGTTCTATTTCTGGCTCTTGCAATCTTTTGCTTAGGATATCCATCCCTTTTTTGGCTATTGAGTCTTGACTTAAATGTGATTCGTAAAGCATTTCTTTAATATCAGCAACTGAGTCTATTTTGCAAGACCTCATGCTATTTATGGTTTGGATAAGGGTTTCTTGAATTTTATTACTATTAACCACTTCGTCGGCAATGCCACAATCGATTGCAAAAGAAGCAGGATATTTTTTTCCAGTAAATACCATTTTTTTTATTTGTTGCGGACTAATTCTATTTAATAAAGAGGGTAGAATCATGCCCGGAATTAATCCTAACAATCCTTCAGGTAAAGAGAAGGTGCTAGAATCTTCGACTATAACATAATCTGAAGCGCAAACAATTCCGAGTCCCCCACCGGATACACTGCCACAAACTAAACTAATGGATATAAACTTTTCAGTTTGAATTTTTTTTAAAAATGATGCATATTTTTGCATTTCTTCTGTTCGAACTTTCTGCTTGCTATTAGCAACCCATTTAAGATCGAGGCCATTACAAAAAACAGAATCATTTCCAGTAAATACAACAAAACGAACATTTTGCTTTAGACACAACGTAAGCTGATCATTTAAATCGCAAATAGTTTCTGGATTTAAAACAGGTGGAATTTTAATTTCTGTGTATAACAAATTAACTGAACTCATAGCTTCTGTAATAATCTTTGGTACCCTTAAAGATTAATAAACCTTTGCCTTTATAAGCTTTATCGAACAGTCCTTCAACCATATTGAAGTCAGGAATAAAATCGATGCTTTTAATGCGTTCTTCTCTAGCAAGCTCCATGGCTTCGTATTGATTTACGTTGATTTTAAAACGTTGAGAAATAAGTTCTTTTAAACCTGTATTGATTGCAATTTCTTTGGATTTATCAGTAGTTAATACGCTATAAAACTCTGCACATGAGCCAGAACCGTATGAAAAAATACTAATCTTGTCATTTGCAACAAGGTCATTAACGCCTGATATTGTTGAAAGAAGAGCAATAAAAACACTTCCTCCATAAGTTCCTCCAATGTCTTTAGAAAAAGTAATTGAGGGTAAAATTTTTTGTTTGAAACTCTCCATTATTTCTTCATTAGAAGCATCGGAGCTCATTCTCATTAATTGTTTGTGAGCTCTATAGCTAATTCCACTAAATGGGACATGATAAATATGGTATTTAAAATAAGAACTATAATCAATTGGCCCTACATTTAATTCGAAGTCTTCGTATGTAGCAGCTAATGCTTCCATGTATGAATATAGACTATGTTCACTATTTCCAGTTTCAAGCCAGGGCAGAGGTCGAATAACATCGGCTACTTCATGGGCATACAAACCAAATTTATCAAGTTCAAGTTCAATGAAATCAGGTTTATCAGAAACAAGCATTGCCACAGATCCGCCGCCGCAAACATATTCCCAAGGTCGGTGGATTGAATTAAGACTTTCGTCTGTACTAATAATAAGTGCTTTTTGGCCTTTTCTGATCATGCCTGATGACAACCAAGATACAGCCATTTTTAAAGCAGCGGTGCCAGAATAACAAGCTATTTTGATTTCAAAATGACGGCAAGCGCTAGGCAATCCTAAATAATGTAACACCCAAGAGCTAACTGATTTTTCATTATCAAGGCCTGTTTCGGTTGCAACGATTAGCAAGCCTATAGAATCTATATCTTCTTGAGAAAGCATTGGCTTAGCTGCATTAACTGCCATAGTTACGGTATCTTCCCATGGAGGATTTACGCTACGAGTTTCTACCATGAGTTCTTTGCGCATGTGTTCTAAATCATAGTTACGAGCAATAGCAAGCTCTTCGAGGTTAAGCTGAAGTGCTGCGGGATAAACCCTTATTTTTTCTATTCCGTATCTTTTCATTAATTACAGTTATTGATTTAAATTAGAAGGGATTTAAAATGTATTACTCTGCCCAGTCTAAACCACCTGTTACACTTATTACTTGACCATTTACAAAGCTAGCGGCATCCGAACCTAAAAATAAAGCTACTTCAGCTAGTTCGTCAAGATGTCCCATACGTTTCATTGGATTATGCAGGAGCCAGAATTTTCTGAGGTTATCGCTTAATGTTTCTTTCACCATGTCAGTTTCGAACATACCGGGAACAACTACATTGCTTGTAATACCTTTGATGCCATATTCTTTGGCGATGGTACCTGATAAACCAATTAGACCTGCTTTACTGGCGCTATAATTAGCTTGCCCTGAAATACCATCTTTTGCGATAGATGAAACTGAAACAAAGTGTCCTTTTCGGTTTGCAAGAAATACTGGTAAAAACTGGCGAATGATATAAAATGCGCCATTTAGATTTGTATCGATCACATCGTGCCATTCTTCATCTGTCATGTGAAAGGCAAGATTATTTCGGTTAATTGCTGCGTTATTAATTACCGTGTCAATCGAATCAAAATCATCGAGCACATTATCTGTTACTCTCACAACATCATCAACATTTCTTACATTAAGTTGATACCCTTTGCACATTCGATCTGGAGCAAGCTTTTTTGTTTCTTCTAGTAATTTTTCAATATGTTCTGTGTTAGAACTGTTATAGGTAAAAGCTACATCGTGGCCTCTTTCCAAAGCCATGGTTACAATTCTTCGGCCAATACCTCTGGATCCCCCTGTTATAAAAATTTTCATATTGATTACCCCTTATATTTTTTAATTAAGCTGATAGCATTTAATCCTCCAAAACCAAAAGAGTTCTTAAGAAAAATATCAATGTTGTGTTTTTTGCGTTCGCCTCTGCAAACATCAATATCAACTTCAGGATCTAAGTTATCGATATTTATAGATGGATGTAATTCGTTACGGTTCATTTGTAAAATGGCAGCAACTGTTTCTACTGTAGCAGCAGACCAGCAAGTATGACCTAGTAAAGATTTTGGTGCATTAATTTTTAGTGTTTTACAGTGATCGCCAAAAACATCTTTAATAGATCTTAATTCTGTAAGATCCCCTAAAGGAGTAGAAGTAGCATGAACATTGATGTAATCAACTTCTTCAGGTTTAACGCCTGCATTTTTTAATAAACGCTTCATTAAACGAGCTTGCCCTATTCTTGAAGGTTGAGGTAAATGACAGCCATCGGAAGAAGATTCAACACCAAGAATTTCAGCATAAATTTTTGCACCACGAGCTAATGCGTGCTCAAGATCTTCAACAATAAGACATGCCGAACCGTGAGAAGGAACAAAGCCTTCACGATCTTTATCATAAGGCCTACTTGCTCTTGAAGGCTCTTCGTTAAATGACTTGTAAGTAATAGCCCCCATAATACACATGCCTTGTAAATCTAAAGGAGAAAAATCTAACATGGGTGCAACAACGGCAGCAACTTTAACATCGTGCATTTGAATTTCATCAACGGCACAACGAAGCGCTACATTTCCGCTCGCACAAGCGCCACCAACCGTATAAGCTGGGCCATGAAGCTGAAGAATATCAGTAACGCTTCCAACGTGATGAGTATCTAATCCATTTAATGCAAATAAACCTTCCACAAATTCTGGTTCTTCATTAAAAACATCGTGATTTTCGAAAGTATATTTTTGATTTAAGTTGTGACCGGCAATAATTGTTGCAACATTGTTTCCATCTTCAATACTTTTGATATAACCTGAATCTAAAAAAGCTTCAACAGATATTAGCAATGAAATAGCTATTGATAAGGGAGATTTACTACCTAATTTAAGAAGTCTATTGTAAATATCTTCAGGAATTCGGTCTTTATAGCTTAAAATTTTTGCATGTACGTCATATTTACCTAAGTCACCTCCAACTTTTGCATAAATTCTAGAAGTATCAAGGGTATCCCATTTAGTAACTGCAGATTTCCCGTCCATTAAATTGTTTATAAACTCATCTAAGGTATCTCCAATTGGAGTATTGATGGCCATTCCTGTTATTACTACTCGTTTTTGCAACATTATACTATTCTTTTTTTGTTTTTTTTATGGATAATAAACTTCTAAAATGCTGTGAGAATAAATCTCATTATTTATTAATACTTGAGCTGACATTAATCCAATGAAATCATCATCTTGAATAGATTTAACTCTTATTGTTAATGTATTTCCTGGTTTAACACCTTTAATAAAACCTGCATTGTGAATACGGGTAAAAAGGCCTTTTACGGGAACACTATTATTATCGATCGCAAAAGTACTATTTTTTATAAAATAAGCCAAACACAATCCTGCTTGGCCCATGCATTCAATTTGCATAACGCCAGGATAAACTGGTTCTTCTGGAAAATGACCAGCAAATATTGGATCATCAGGATATATTATGCTTTTTACCTCAATTACACAGTGTTGGATATTTAGAGCAGAGATAGAGGATATCAATGAAAAAGGAGGGCGATGAGGAATTATTTTGTGAATATCATCCTTTTGGAAAGCTAAGTTAAAATTGCTATCCGCAGGCATTTGGATTATTTCTCTTTTTAAACTTCCAATTAAAGATTCTTTTTCATCACAATTCATGCAGTAAGAATTAATTTATATAATTTAAAAAAAAGGAATCGATCAATAATAGTTGGTTTTTAGAACAATTAGTAAAAATAAAAATAAAAAATTAATTTACGAAATAGATTTGATGAATATATAAAAAACTATAATCTTATTTTTTTGATAAGGTTGCTTAAAACCTCACCAGCTCCTAATTCAATAAAATCGCAGTTGTTTTTATTTAATAAATACTCAATGCTTTGTAACCATTTGATTGGGTTATCTATTTGGTTTACCATGTTGTTGATGATGGCTTGTTTTTCATCAGAATAAAGCACCCCTGAATAGTTAGAAATTACCGGAGTATTACAGTGCTTTAATTCTAATGTTTCGATATACTCTTTAAATTCTAATTTTATTGGACTCATGTACCTTGAATGAAAAGCACCGCTTACCTTTAATGGAATGTAAACCAAACCTTCATCTTCAAAATAATCAGCAGCTTTTTCTAAAGAATCTAATTTACCAGAAATCACTATTTGAGAAGGGGTATTAATATTTGCAATATCGATATCTTGAAAGTTAGTAGTTAAAATTTCTTGAATTTCTTTAAAATTAGTTCCAATTAAAGCGGCCATTGAGGTATCTTTTATTGAGAACATTAATTCACCTCTTTTTTTTACGATTTTTAATCCTGTTTCAAAATCAAAAACACCGGCAGCATTTAGGGCATTAAATTCGCCTAAACTGTGACCGATAAAATAATCAACTTTTTTATTTTGTTGTAAAAATTTTTGATACGTAAGATAATTAATAATAAAAAGAGCTGGTTGAGTATAATTGGTTTGGTTAAGAAGACCTTTAGAATCTTCAACACAAAGTTCAACAATGTCGTATCCTAATATCTCAGAAGCTAATTCTGTTAGTTTATTAAACTCTTTAAATAAATCTTCTCCCATTCCTTTGAATTGGGAGCCTTGACCAGGAAACATTATAATTTGTAGCGACATATTATTAACCGAGAAAAAAATAAATAATTTTAAAGATAAAAAAAAACTAATTAATAGAAAAAAAAAGATTTTTGAGGTATATTAATTGTTATTTTGAATTGAGTTTTGAGAATTATTACTCGTAATAAAAGATAATTTGTCATAAATTTTGCCTGTAAAAATAATCAGTATTGGGGCAGATAGTATTCCCGCCAAAACATCAACAAGGTAATGAGCTTTTAGATAAACAGTAGCAAAACATATTCCAAAAACAAAAGGCAAAATAAAGTAAAATATTTTTTTTAATTCTTTAAAAACGATGTAATTAATAATAATTGCAATGCCAACATGTGAACTGGGAAAAGCGCCAGTTGGCTCTTCAATATTAAGTAGAATATATTGCATTATTTTTCCAAAAAAGTGAGGAGGTGTTGATTCGATGCTATTTAGTTGAATATAATATTGGGGCCCTGCAACTGGAAAAAGAAAGAAAAAAATATAATAGAAATAAAAAGAAAGTACAATTATAAAAATATTTTTATAAGATTGAAGCGGCTTTTTTAAATATATAAAGATACAGCCAAAAGTAATTAAAATGTAATAAGAGAAGTAACATATATTCATTAATTCGTTAAACCAGTTTTGAGTCATTAAATTCGAAAATTCAATACTAGGTTGGCATCCCCAGAGATTTTGTTCAAGATTAAAAAAAAACGGATCTAGATTATTTTTAAAAATAATATTTTTTAAATAACTAGTCTCAGTATAAAAGAATCCTAAAAAAAACAAAGGATACAGATTTTTTAAAAATAAAATAGTTTTAGTAGGATTTTTTTTAGCGATAAAAGCTAATGATACAATAAAAAAAAGTAGTAGAATTCTTATTAAAAAGTGAAATAAGAAATTATCTAAAAAGTTAAGACCAAAACAAATATAAATTGCCGAGGCTAAAATATAAAAGATGGAAATCCAATCGAGGGGTGAAAATAAACTTAAATAGTTGTAGGCTTTATTATTTTTCACAAAGGAAGTTTATACATTCGATATGTTTTATAAATTTCGCCTTTAATATTTATTAGCGCCTGATTCATCATCTCATTATTTTCGAGAATTAACGAAGCTTCCCCACCTAACATGTTGTGTTTTTTACAATAATTAATTATTCTTGCATAAAAGCAGGCTTCGATTCCAAGTTTACGATAGCCATCAATAACACCCAAAACAACAACACGTAAATTATTTATTTTTTTTCTTCTAAACAATAACTTAAAAATACCAAAAGGAAATAACCTTCCCCTTTTTACATTTTTTAAAACTTGATTTAAATCAGGGAAAGAAAATGAAAAACCAATAAATTTACCTTCGTGTTCTGCTATACAACATAAGCCAGGCTCTATTATGGCTTTCATATCATTGCATAAATACTTAAACTCGTTGAAAGTCATAGGAACAAAACCAGTATTTTTGTCCCAGGCTGAATTGTATACATGATGAGATTTTTCAACTTCTTCGTTAAATTTTTTCATATTAACGATTCGTAAAGTAATTCCTTTTGTTTTTAGTCTAGCTTCGAGAGCCTCAGAAATTCTCATTGATTTTTCAGAAACATTATTTGTATGCATATAATATGCAAAGTGATCAGTGTTTTTAATAAATCCATATTTCTCAGCAAATTCAGGATAATAACTTTTGTTATAGGCCATACTGAGCATTGGTGGCAGGTCATAAGCATCTATGTGCCAGCCAAAAATTTCGTTGGTTGAAAAACTAGTAGGGCCGATTATATTTTTTAAACCTTCTTTTTTTAACCAATCAATAGCGGTATCAAAAAGAAGTTTAGCTACATCGTAATCTTGAATAACTTCAAAAAAACCAAAAAAACCATCATTATTTCCTGTAAATTTATTATGATTATTATTACGAATAGCAGCAATTCGCCCTGATAATATACCGTTTTTGTATGCTAAAAATAAATCTAATTTTGAATGTTCATAAAAAGGATGCTTTTTAGTATTTAACATATTTCTTTGAGAAATATATAATTCTGGCACATAGTTGGGGTCACCTAAATAATGATCGTGAGGAAAGTCAATAAATTGTTTTATTTGTTTTGCCGAATTAACTTTTTCGATTTTTATCATAAAAAAAATAGAGTAAAATAATCGTAAACTTAAAAATTATTTTGTTAATCAAGAAAATAGCTTTTAAGTAACACGGAATGAAATTAATTTTTTGAGGGACGGCTATTTAATTTTTGTTTTACTATTAGTTTTTGTTTTGCTATTAGTTTTTGATTTACTATTAGTTTTTGTTTTACTGCTAGTTTTTGTTTTACCAGTAATTTTTGATTTACTTGTTTTACTTTTAATTTTTGATTTATTAAAAGTTTTTGTGTTTATTTTTTTTGATTTCGAAGCGGAACCTTTATGTTTTTTTGATTGAATAGATGATTTAGATTTGTATCTATTTTTTTTATTTCTTTTTGTATACTTATTTATTTTTTTATTATT
>CAMCZO010000013.1 GCA_945887955.1 Chitinophaga pinensis
GATTTAATAAATAAACAAAGCACAGCTGTTCAGCAAGAATTGAGCAAACTTACCTCGCAAGCACAAGAAACTTTTGCCGCCATTAGAGTTATAAAAGCTTACAATCGTGAATTATTTTTTAGTGATCAAATGCAACAAAAGAATGAGAGCTATAAAAAAATAAGTTTAAAACTAACTGCAATAGAATCTTTATTTGCTCCGGTAATGGCTCTGATGATTGGATTAAGTGTTTTAATGACAATATGGTATGGTGGTAAATTGGTGATTGCAAATAAAATTGAACCTGGAAATATTACCGAATTTATTTTATATGTGTTTCGATTAACATGGCCGTTTGCCTCATTAGGTTGGATAACCTCTCTAGTTCAAAGAGCTAAAGCTTCTCAAAAAAGAATTAATGAATTTTTAGATACTAAACCAATTGTAACAAACTCTAATTTTTCTATTTATCCTATTATTGGCGATATTACTTTTAAGAACGTTAGTTTTGTTTACCCAGAAAATCAAATAAAAGCATTAGAAAATATTTCATTCCAATTAAAAAGTGGACAAACATTAGGAATTACAGGATTAGTAGGCAGCGGCAAATCAAGTATTTTAAATTTATTAACTCGCCAATACGATGCAAGCGAGGGCGAAATTTTAATAGATAATAAAAATATCAAATATCATAATTTACAATTATTACGAAAAAATTGTGGCATTGTTCCGCAGGAAGTTTTTTTGTTTAGCGATACTATTTATAATAATATAGCTTTTGGAGGACAAGAAAAACTAGTTACTCAAAGCGAGGTTGAACTTGCTGCAAAACAAGCAGGTGTTTATGATAACATTGTTAGTTTTCCAGAACAATTTGAAACCATAGTGGGAGAAAGAGGGGTAACTTTAAGTGGAGGTCAAAAACAACGAATCTCAATTGCAAGAGCCATAATTAATAAGCCAAAACTTCTCATTTTTGATGATTGTTTAAGTGCAGTAGATAGTGAAACCGAGACTTTAATTCTTTCAAATTTAAAAAACGAAATGAAGGATAAATCAAGCATTATAGTAAGCCATAGAATATCAAGCTTAAAACACGCGGATGTTATTATTTATATGAACGGAGGCAGAATTATAGAAACAGGAACTCATGATCAATTAATGGAGCTTAAAAAACATTACTTCCAATTAAATCAATTACAAACTAAATAGTTTGATCTTCATTATCATTTGTTTTTTTTTCTTTAAATAGGTATTGAATTGTTACGACTTCATTTGTTTTTTCTTCCTGATAAGGAATTTCTGCTTGGCTATTATTTTCTTCTCCCGTTTCTAAAACATCTTCCTCATTATCCCAATTGTATTTTTTAATCTGTGGCCCTTCTTTGCGATAATTATAAGCCACAATAATACCTGCAATAGCTCCAAATAAGTGACCTTCCCAGCTAATTTCTTCTTGAATTGGAAAAATACCCCAAATAATGCTACCATATAAAAAAACAACTAATGTCGATACAACCATTAATCTTAAATGTTTTCTAAAAACACCACTAAAGAATAAAAAACTAGCTAGTCCATATATTAATGTACTGGCTCCAACATGATAGTTAGGATGATAAGTATAGTTTCTTCCGCCAATCCACAGCCATATGCCACTTATTAACCAAATCCATAAAAAAATTGATTTTGCTATTTTTTTATAAAAATAAAATAACATCATTCCTAATATTAAAATAGGTAATGTATTGGATGCGGCATGATTTAAATTAGCATGAATAAAAACAGATGTTATTATCCCTGTTAATCCTTTTAATTCGCGAGGTAATACACCAAATTTTACTAAGTTTAAATCATATAAATAATCAAATAAAAAAACTAGCCAAAAAAATAATACAAACACTAATGGAATAAAAATGGAATTATAAATCTGTTTTATAAAATAATTTTTCACTTATTGAAGTATAATAAAATAATCCTATTAAAAAGGTTTAAATCTCTCTAGATTTTTTTGAATGAATCTTAAAAAAAAAGACTCTTTTTTTAAGAGTCTTTTTTAAAGTATGTTGTTGTAGATTATTCTGGTTTAGCAATTAAATAAAGCTTATTAAATTCATTAATAGCTTGAACTACAGCTTGTTTATTAAACAAAAATTTTTCTAAATTATTCCAAATACTTTTTTGTTCTTTCATGTATGGTTCAAGCCCTTTTTTATAAAATTTATTATTTAGTTTTTTAAGTTCGCGAAGTTTAAGGTCATCGCCTTCGGCATTATTATCTTGAATAAAATATGATGATTCGATAGCTTCATCCCCATCAATTTTTCCCATAAATCTAATTTCATAAAAATTCAACCTACCTTTTGATAATACTTCAGCATAAACATCATCACCATTATTATTTATTTTTTCAAATTGTTTATTTTCAAAGGCGTAAGCTTTTGCTTTTTTAATATCAATTTCAACTATTTTTCCACCTTTTGCAGGTTTGAAAGAAAAACCTTTATGAAAATCAAGTTCATCATCTGGATTGGTTCTTACCTCACCTTTAACCGTATCTCCTTTTGCAGATAAATAATATCCAGGAGAAGTAATTGGAGCCATTTTAGCAGCTTTTTTCGGCTGACTAGCCATTGTAAAAGCTGTAACTATAAAAATTAAGGAAATTAGTTTTTTCATAAAAGAGTTAAATTATTTGTATCAAATATATTTATAAGATGCTTAATCTCAAAATTTATGTTTTGTTTTATTATAATTAATTAAAATAAACAAGAGTAAATTATTGTTTTTTCTCTAATACCTCGTCAATCATGCCGTATTCTTTTGCTTCGGCAGCAATCATCCAATAATCACGGTCACTATCGGCCCATACTTTATCATAAGATTGGCCACTATGAAGAGCAATAATTTCGTACAATTCTTTTTTTAACTTTTGAATTTCACGTGCAGTAATTTCTATATCAGTTGCCTGTCCTTCTGCTCCACCCATAGGTTGGTGTATCATAATACGAGCATGTTTCAACGCTGTACGCTTTCCTTTAGCACCGGCACATTGCAATACAGCACCCATACTAGCTGCCATACCTGTGCATATTGTTGCTACATCTGGCTTTATAATTTGCATAGTATCATAAATGCCTAATCCAGCATAAACACTACCACCTGGAGAATTAACATATATTTGAATGTCTTTTTTTGAATCTACGCTTTCTAAAAATAATAGTTGCGCTTGAACTATATTAGCCACTTGATCGTTAATTCCAGTGCCTAAAAAAATAATACGATCCATCATCAATCGAGAAAATACATCCATTTGCGCTACATTAAGCGAACGTTCTTCTATAATATATGGAGTTAAAGAAGATTGAATGCGTGAAGTATAACTTTCATAAGTTAAACTATTAATGCCAGCGTGTTTTGTGGCATATTTTTTAAATTCATTATTGTCGAACATAAATTATATTATTAATTAAAATTGTTCACCAAATGTAGTGTTTGAAATATAACTTTTCAATTTTATATTCAAATAATTATTAACGGAGATTAACTTTTGATTGTTACTAAATAAATTGAAAATGAGTGTATTAATATAATTTATTTTTAAAATTTACAATTGATAGATGACAGATAGTTATTGTATATATAATGGACATTTAGTAAGTCTTTATGAGCCGAGTATTACTTTTAATAATCGAGCATTTCGGTATGGTGACGCTTTGTTCGAAACCATTCGATTTTGTAACAATCAAATCATGTTTTTAGCTGATCATATTTCTCGTTTAAAGCTTAGTATGACTATTCTTCGTATGAATTTGCCTGCTGAGTTTACAAACGATAATTTTCATAATTTGATTATAAATTTAATTAAAAGCAATGGACATGCTCCTAATGCTCGTATTCGATTAACTGTTTTTAGAAATAATGGAGGCCATTATACCCCTCAAACTAATGACATCTCCTTTTTAATCGAGACAGAATTAATTCAAGGCGTTTACGAATTAAACCAAAAAGGTATTTGGGCAGATATTTTCGCTGACATTAAAAAACCCATAAATAAACTTTCTAATATAAAAAGTGGTAATGCCTTAATTTATGTGATGGCAGGTATTTCAAAAAAAAGCATGAACCTCGACGAGTGTTTTTTAATTAATGAAAACGGAACTGTTTGCGAAAGCATTAGTTCAAATATTTTTGTTGTAAAAAACGGTGCGCTTTTTACCCCAAAATTAATAGATGGTTGTGTGGATGGCGTGATGCGAAAACAGGTTATCAAATTAGCTTCTGAAAATAAAATTTTAAGTTTTGAGAACCCTATTACTATGTATACTTTAAGTACAGCTGATGAGGTTTTTTTAACTAATTCTATTAAAGGCATTCAGTGGGTAGGGCAATTTAAAGATAGATTTTATACCAATAAAACGGCACATTTTTTTATAGATAAATTAATTAATTTAACTCAATAATTATTAATTTAATTCGTTAAGCAATTTGCAAAGTTTTTTGGTGAGTTCTTCCCGACTATATTTTATCACTTCCTCGCCATTAGTTTTTATACTTTGATTAACAAATAAATTCAAAATATTTTTTTCGAGTGTAATTTCATCTTCAAAATTTGAAATTAATCCTGTTTGAGTTTGTTTAATAATATCGGCCAATTCTCCATCTATTGGACCTATTGCTAATATAGGAGAGCCAGATGCCATGTATTCAAAAAATTTTCCAGTTAATATGTCTTTGGCATTTTTAGTATTATTAATTAACAATAACAATACTTTCGATTTTTGTTGTTCAATAATTACTTCACTATGCGGTAAGTAGTCAATTTTTTTAACAAAATTGATTAGCCCATAATTTTCGAGTTGTTCTTTTACAAAAATATCAACTTTGCCAACTAATTTTATTTCTAGTTGTGATCTAAAATCATCGCGAGTATCAGTGAGTTTCTTTAATACCTTCCATAAAACAATTGGATTTCTATCTTTTACCAGGGTTCCAATATGAGCTATGCTAAATTTTTTATCTTTAATAATGTCACTGGTTTTAATGTCGTCAGCGTCAAAACCGTTACTAATTACTTTAAATTTATTTATATTTTTACCCCCTGATTTTTGATATATATTTAAAAATTCATTGCTCATACCTTTGCCAATACTCAAAATGATATCAGCAGTAGTTAGTACATTTAATTCCTGAGAGTGGTGTTTGTTGTTAGACCTTTTAGTTAACATTAATTTATCATAAAAATCTATGTTCGTCCAAGGATCTCTAAAATCGGCAACCCATTTTAATGATGTAAATTTAGTTTTTAAGCCCAAAGCGATTAAGTGCATACTATGAGGGGGGCCGCTACTTATAATGTATTCGATATTATTTTTAATAATGTAATTTTCTAAATAGTTAATACTTGGTTTTATCCAAAATTTTCGAGCATCAGGAATAAAAAAATTACCACGTATCCAAATGCTTATTTTTTCGCTTAGTCCAGCCTTTTTATTTTCACTTAAAAAAGAGGCGTTTATTTTATCGTCTTTTTTTCGACCAATAAAACGTTTGTATAGTTGATAAGGCTCCCAAATAGGTGTTTTTAAAATGGTCAACTCTTCAGGAACGTCTTTTAATAAACTCAGGTCAACCACAGGAATTTCTCCATTTTCAGCGGTATATATGATTGGCTCCCAGCCATATTTTTTTAGGTATTTTGTAAATTTTAGCCAACGCTGAACACCTGCTCCACCAGAAGGTGGCCAATAATAAGTTAGTATAAGCACTTTTTTCATTCGATTTGTAAATCTAATTTTTTAATGGATAATAAACAATTCATTTATGTTAAATTGAAAAAATACTTAGTGTTGTTGATTGGTGAATAGGAAAGAAGCAAATTATACTGATTAAAAGGAAAAACCTCTTTTGTTGTACCTATAATTAAAAAACTCTTGAAATCGTAATGATAACAAGAGTTTCTGATTTTTATTAGTGGTACCTCCAGGAATCGAACCAGGGACACAAGGATTTTCAGTCCTTTGCTCTACCGACTGAGCTAAGGTACCTCACCAATTAAAGAATGCAAAAATACATAATTTATTCGTTTGTCAAAATATTTCCAAAAAAATCTTAATATAAATTAAGCTTCGTTTATAAAATCTATCTTTATGGCAATGAATTTAGTTTTAGATTTTGGTAACACGCGTATTAAGTTAGGCCTTTTTAATAAGGATAGCCTCATACAATCTAAATGTTATAATTCTGTAAATGAGTTATTAACTGATTTAAATCTTTTCCCTAAACTCACACATTGTTTTATTTGCTCTGTAACCCCGCAACACGAATTAGTTTTGGAGCAATTAAAAAAATTAGCAAACACTATTTTATTTAGCGCACAAACTAATTTACCCATTCAAAATTGTTATAAAAGCAACGTTACCTTAGGTTCTGATCGAATTGCGGCTTCGGTAGGATCTTTTTGTTTATATCCAAATCAAAATGTTTTAACTATTGATGCGGGCACTTGTATAAAATATAATTTTGTAAATAGTCAAAATCAATTTATAGGTGGCGCTATTTCTCCTGGTATAGCAATGAGATTAAAATCAATGCAAGAAAATACGGCGGCTTTACCCTTAGTAAAAATAGATTTAAATTACAATCAATTAGTTGGCGAAAACACAAATCAATCTCTTTTAAGTGGCGCTTTAATAGGGACTGCTTGCGAAATTGAGCAAATGATTGCGCGATATAAACTCAATTACGAAAATTTGCAAGTCGTCTTAACAGGTGGCGATGCCGATTATTTGTCTAAACAACTTAAAAATCGTTTCTTTACCAACCCAATAATTATCATTCAAGGTTTAAACAACATATTAAATTATAACATTGAAAAACAAAATTAATACTTTCTTTTTTTTGCTTTTAATTTTGCCAGCAATAGTTTTAAGTCAACTCAATACCTTTAGTCCTTATTCCCGTTATGGTTTGGGCGAAATGTCGCCAACAACTTTTGCTCATAATTCAGGCATGGGTGGCACTTATATTGCTCTTAAGCCCGATTCTACAATGCCTATATTTATTAATACTGGCAATCCTGCATCTTATTCTTTAATTAAATTAACCACCTTAGAGGTAGGAGGTTCTTTTTTGAATTCTAATTTTACAAGTGGTAGTAATTTAATAAAAAAATGGACAACTAATTTTTCATACGGGGCATTAGGTTTTCCTGTGATGAAAAATGGTGGAGCTTGTTTTGGTATTATGCCCTATACCAATGTTGGATATGAAACTCAAGCAACTACTAATGAAATCGGAATTGGAAATGTAACCTATAATTATAATGGGGGAGGGGGCTTAAATAAAGCATTTATTGGCTACGGTGTAATGCCTTTTAAATTACAAGTTATCAAATTTAAAAATAAGCGTCTTTATATACCCGATTCTTTAAAGCGTTTATCTAAGTTCGAATACAATTCGATTTTCCTTGTAAAACAAATAATGAGCGATTTATCAATCGGGTTTAACGTAAATTATATTTTTGGCAATATTCAAAATAATACCAAAGTTATTTATCCAAACTCTCAATTGTATAATAATACGAATAGAGTAAGGAGCGTTTCATTGGGAAATTTTACAGCAAATTTTGGAGCTCAAACAGCAATTTCAATTGATTCGGTAAAATCAAAAAATGGCAAAAAAAGAGTATTAAATGAAAAATTAAAATTCACTTTTGGTTATTTTATGGCCTTAAACAATTCTTTACAAGCAAATTATAATACTTTTATATATAATTATACAATTCAACAAGGTATTGAATCTATTCGTGATACTGTATTATCTCAAACTGATAAACAAGGTGATATTACCTTGCCCTTAGAACAGGGCTTTGGCTTAGGATTTAAAAAAGGCGAACGATTAAATATAGTGGCAGATTTTGCAGTAACAAATTGGCAAGATTTTAAATATTTAGATGCAATAAACGAATTTAAAAATAACACAAGAGTTTCTGTGGGCGCCAGTTTCTTGCCTGAAAAATATGCAGTTGGCAATTTGTCTTATTTTCGTCGTATTATTTATCGCATGGGTGCTTCGTATCAATCTGGTTATATAGATATTAAAAAAACTTTACTTGCAGATTATTCAATAACCGCTGGTATTGGTTTGCCAGTTGGCATCGGAAGATCATCTTCAATGGTTAATATTAGTTCTCAATATGGACAAATGGGAACTTCAGTAAATAATTTAATTAAAGATAATTATTGGCGCATTAATATTGGCTTTACTTTTTGCGACCGATGGTTTCAAAAATTTAAATACGATTAATTCTTGTTTAAACAATTTAGTATATCGATAATATGTTGCTTGTCTTTAATGGCCTGTACTAACGATATGAAGGAGGTGATGATATTGCCTAAAAAAGAATTAAGACCAAGTCAAATTGGTGATAGTGTTACCCTTCTTTATTCAGATAGTACTCAACTTAAAGTGGTTTTAAAAGCCAACCGCATGTTAATATTTAATAAAAATGTTACTGAGCCTTATACTCTTTTACCAAAAGGATTATTTGTTACTTTTTTTGATGATCAAGAAAAAGTGTCGGCCACACTTAAAGCTAATTATGGAATTCGATATGATATAAAAAAACAAATGGAAGCTAAATATGCTGTTGAATTAATTAATAAAGATGGCACTAAACTCGAAACTGAGAAATTAATCTGGAATGAAGTTACGCAAAGAATTTACACTGATGTATTTGTGAAAATAACTAATCGCAAAGAAATTATTATGGGAACAGGCATGGAAAGTAATCAAGATTTTACAAAATACGAAATTAAACATGTAACAGGGCAAATTCTAATAAACACCGATGAAAAATAATAATGTACAACACAGAATTTTTGTTTTTTTAGAACGTCTATGGCTTTCCTCAGCAATTTTAAGCGTGTGTTGTATGGCTTATTTTTTAATAATTAAAGATAACGACAGCGCTGTTTTCTTTTTTGGTTTTTTTATTTTATCGTCTCTATTATATTTAATGCGAAAGCGACAAAGAGCTCGTTTTGAAGCGCAACTAAAAAAGAAAGAAGAAGCTGAGCATAAAAGTAATATTCAAAATAATTAATTATAACAAATGTTTCTTGTCCTTTTAAAAGAAAGTTTAATTTTTGCATGGCAATCTTTAGTGTCTAATAAATTACGTTCTTTTTTAAGTTTATTAGGAATCACCATTGGTATTTTTGCTATTATTTTAGTGTTTACGATTGTAGATGGTTTAGAAAATAATATCCGAGGCAGCATACAATCTTTAGGTAATAATGTAGTTTATATACAAAAATGGCCTTGGACTTTTGGACCCGATTATCCATGGTGGAAGTATATAAATCGTCCAACACCAAAATATTATGAATTAGACGAGTTGCAAAAGCGATGTAAAACTACCCAAGCCATTGCTTATCGTTTAGGCGCTCGAAAAACAATTAAATATAAATCAAACAGTATTAAAAACGCATCGGTTGCAGGAATTTCTTATGAATTTTATAAAATTAAAAACTTTGATTTAAGCGATGGTCGTTATTTTACTCAAAACGAAATTGAAGCTGGATATGCTGTTGTTATTATTGGTGCTAATATTGCAGCAGGCTTATTTCCAAATCAAGATCCTGTCGGAAAAGAAATTATAATTGGTGGCCGAAAAGCAAATGTAATTGGAGTAATTAAAAAGGAAGGCGAAAGTTTATTAGGAATTAGTTTCGACTATCAGGCCATCACTCCATTTAATTTTGCCCGATACATTATTGATACTAAATCAGAAAATTCAGACCCTACTATTTATGTAAAAGCTAAAAATAATATTTCTAATATTGAAATGATGGATGAATTGACGGGTTTGATGCGTGCCATCAGAAAAATAAAACCAATTGCAGAACCTAATTTTGCTCTCAACGAAACGAGCTTGTTAAGTAAAGGCTTTGATAGTTTATTTGAAATTATTGGAATAGCAGGCTGGATTATTGGTGGCTTTTCCATTTTAGTAGGTGGCTTTGGCATTGCAAATATTATGTTTGTGTCTGTTAAAGAACGAACAAATTTAATTGGCATTCAAAAAAGTTTAGGTGCAAAAAATATTTTTATATTAATTCAATTTTTAGGCGAAAGTGTTTTACTCAGTTTTATTGGTGGTTTTTTTGGTTTATTACTTACTTATATAATAACAATTTTAGGAAAAGATGCTGTTGGAATGGATATAGGCTTAACAGGCACTAATATTATTTTAGGTTTTACCATCTCTATTTTGATAGGAATTATAAGTGGATTTATTCCAGCGTATAGCGCTTCGCAATTAGATCCTGTTGAAGCAATTAGAACAAATTAAAATATTAATAATTTTGAAACG
Source organism: Chitinophaga pinensis (assembly GCA_945887955.1). Taxonomy (GTDB): domain Bacteria; phylum Bacteroidota; class Bacteroidia; order B-17B0; family Aurantibacillaceae; genus Aurantibacillus. The sequence continues at coordinate 10,355 of CAMCZO010000013.1, forward strand.
ACCTCGAATTATAACCGCTTTTTGTATTATCGGATATTTATCAGTAATATTTACTTTCCCTCAGGTTTTTTCTCCTGCAATAAAAAAATTAGGACTCTTTGTTCCTGCAATTTTTGGAGTTTTAGTTGCCGCTTATTTTATCGCTTGTGTTGGTTTATGGCATTTCAAAAAATGGGGGGCCGAACTTTATCTCATTTCTTTCTTTTCTAAAACATTTTTTTATTTAATTATTCGCGATACCGGCATTAGTTTTTATTTTGGAATAGTTGCCGCTTTTATTTTTTCAATTATTTTAATCCGTTATTACCCGAAAATGGATAAAAATTTATAATCTTTTTGATTATTCAATTCTTTTTTATTAAAAATACTTAAATAGTGTATTTTCTAAAAAAAAATAAAAAAAATAAAGTTTTTTTTGTATATCTTTATTAATGGAATTGAAAATTTCAAAAAATCCAAGCATAAACTCAAATCGAATTAATATTTAACCCAAAGAATGATTGCCGAAATAAAGTCTTCAGAAATTACAGCTACTCTAAAAAAATTTTTTGGATTTAATGGTTTTAAAGGAACCCAAGAAAAAATTATTAAAAATTTATTAAGTGGGCGAGATACATTTGTAATTATGCCCACTGGCGGTGGTAAAAGTTTATGCTATCAATTACCTGCCATTGTTAGTGAAGGAACAGCCATTGTTGTTTCTCCTCTTATCGCTCTTATGAAAAACCAAGTGGATGCCATAAGAGGTTTTAGTAATGAATCTGGCATTGCCCATTTTTTAAATTCATCATTAAATAAAAGCGATACTGCTCAGGTAAAAAAAGATGTTTTATCAGGTAAAACAAAATTACTTTACATCGCTCCCGAAACTTTAACTAAAGAAGATAATATTAGTTTTTTTAAGGAATTTAAAATTTCATTTTTTGCAATAGATGAAGCTCATTGTATTTCTGAATGGGGCCATGATTTTAGGCCTGAATATCGCCGACTGAGACCAATCATTGAAGCCGTAGGTAATGTGCCAGTAATTGCATTAACAGCAACTGCTACGCCTAAAGTTCAGCAAGATATTCAGAAAAATTTAGGCATGTTAGAGGCTGATTTATATAAATCTTCGTTTAATCGCGATAACCTTTATTACGACATAAGAGCCAAACAAAACGTTAATAAAGAAATTATTAAATATGTAAAAAACAATAGTGGTAAAAGTGGAATCATTTATTGTTTAAGTCGAAAAAAAGTTGAAGAAGTTGCAAACGAACTAAAAGCAAATGGCATTAAGGCGGCCCCTTATCATGCAGGTTTAGATTCTAAAGAACGTGGGCTTACTCAAGATATGTTTTTAATGGAAGACTTGCACGTAATTGTCGCAACTATTGCATTTGGAATGGGAATAGATAAGCCCGATGTTCGTTTTGTAATTCATCACGATATCCCAAAATCATTAGAAGGATATTATCAAGAAACCGGAAGAGCAGGAAGAGATGGAGGAGAAGGAAATTGTGTGACTTTTTATAGTCACGACGACATCTTAAAATTAGAAAAGTTTATGAAGGATAAACCGGTTGCTGAACAAGAAATCGGAAAACAAATGTTATCAGAAACCTCTTCTTTTGCCGAATCAAATAGCTGCCGAAGAAAATTTTTGTTGCATTATTTTGGGGAAGAATTTGATGAATCAAAATGCAACGAAATGTGCGATAATTGTCGCCATCCTAAAGAAAAGTTTGAAGCAAAAGAAGACCTGGAATTAGCTTTAGAATGTGTACTCGAAATAAAAGAAAAACATAAAATTAAAGATGTTATTAATGTTTTAATGGGTATACTAACGGCTACTGCTAAAACATATAAACAAAATGTTTTAGAAACATGGGGCAAAGGGATTGATCACGATAAGGACGATAAATTTTGGATGTCCATTTTGCGCCAAGCTGTTGTTAATGGATTTTTATCAAAAGACATAGAAAATTATGGTTTATTAAAAATTACAGAAAAAGGTCGTGGTTTTCTTAAAAAGCCAGTTAGTTTAAAATTTACTAGAGATAATCATTTTAGTAAAACGAATAACGCCTATGGTGATGATGCATTTTCTGATGGTAAAGTTGGAAGCAGTGCTTCTGATGAGGTTTTATTTTCCTTATTAAAAGATTTAGTTAAAAAAACAGCTAAAGCAAAAAATTTGCCTCCCTACGTAATTTTTCAAGAACCTTCTCTCGAAGAAATGTCAATTCAATATCCGATTAATATGGAGGAAATGACCAAAATAAGCGGCGTTGGATCGGGTAAAGCTGCTAAGTTTGGTAAGCCTTTTATCGAATTAATTAAATCTTATGTTGAAGAAAATGAGATTGAACGCCCAGTAGATATGGTAATTAAATCGGTAGTTAACAAATCAGGTTTAAAAGTATACATTATTCAAAACATAGATCGTAAAATTGGTTTAAGAGAAATGGCAAAAAGTAAAAACTTAAGCTTGCCAAATTTATTAACCGAAATAGAAACTATTGTTGAATCTGGCACCAAAGTTAACATCAACTATTTTATTGATGATATAATGGATGAAGAAAAACAAGATGAGATTCTAGAATATTTTAAAGAAAGTGATTCTGGTGATATCACATTAGCATTAAAAGAATTAGGCGAAAACGAATACTCTGAAGAAGAAATTAGAGCAGTTCGAATAAAATTTTTATCTGATTTTGCGAATTAATATCTAATTTTTGAACTAATACTTTTCTATTAGTTTTTCCGTTATTAAAATAATGTTTACAACTAAAACGCACAATTTTATTTATTTATTTGCCCTGTGTAATTTAGTTTTTGGCATTATGCTTGGGAGTTCTCCTACGAGTGTTGCTCAAGTATTACTTCTCACAAATTGGGTTTTAGAAGGCGACTTTTTAAGAAAATGGCAACAATTAAAACAAAATATTTTATTTTGGATTTTATCTTCAGTTTTTTTTATACACCTTTTGGGTATGTTTTACTCCCAAGATTTTTGGATGGCTTTTCATGATTTAAGAACAAAATTGCCTTTAGTCTTGGCGCCTCTCGTTTTTTTTACTTCTCGCCCGCTTAAACAAAAAGAATTACATTATGTTTTTTATTCTTTTTTATTAGGATGTTTTTTTAACATCACCTGGTGTTTAGTATATAGTTTCATCATACAGCATGGCTTATCAGTTCGAGAAGTATCGCGTTTTATGAGCCACATTCGATTAGGATTGTTTTTAAATATTGCCATCGCTATTTTAACATATTTAGTTTTTGAAATTCAAAATAAGTATAAAAAAATCATTTGTTTTACTTTACTAATTTATTTTGTTTCAGCTTTATTTATCTTGGGCTTAGCTTCTGGTATTGCTAACTTTTTTTGTATTGCCTTTTTCGGAATTATTTATTTATTTTTTAAACAAAAATCGCGTGTAAAATATACATTGGTTGTTATTTTTATTTTTTTGACCGGCTATTCGTTTTTATATTTAAAAGATGTTTATCATCAGCAATTATCAATAAAACAATCGTTGTATAATACTAAATTAGAAAAAAGTAGTTCGGGTAATTTATATTCTCACTTTGATTTTGTAGGACAAAAAGAAAATGGAAATTATGTGTTAATTAATATTCAACTAGATGAATTAAAACGAGAATGGAACAAACAAATGCCAACTGATAGTTTTTGTTTTAAGCCCCAAGCTCATAATTTAAAAATTTACGAAGTACTGGTGAGGTATCTTGCAAGCAAGGATTTATCAAAAGATTCAGTTGGTATCTCAAATTTATCAAAAACTGATAAATGGAATATTACGCATAATATTACCAATTTTTTGTATCCCGATTGGTCGTTTATTCATAAACGACTTTACGAATTAGTTAACGAATTTGATGAATATCAAAATGGACGTAATTTAAACGGACATTCTCTCACCATGAGATTGTATTTTTGGAAAGCCGCTTTGTTTATTATTAAAGAGCATCCCATATTCGGTGTGGGAACAGGAGATGTTCAATCAGAACTTAATAATACTTATATAAAAACAAAATCACCACTCGAACCTAAATGGTATAAACGACCACATAATCAATTCTTAACTATTTCTGTTTCTCTTGGATTAATAGGTTTATTCTTTTTTATCTTTAGTCTTATTTATCCACTAATTACATTAAATAAATTTTTACCTATTTTATATTGGCCCTTTTTTATTTTAGCAATAAATTCATTTATTTTAGAAGATACACTCGAATCTCAAGCTGGAATCAGTTTTTTTGCAAGCTTTAATACTTTGTTTTTATGTTTTGCTTATTTTAAAAAACAACAAAGTCTTTTGGATTAATAGCCGCTCCGTTAAGCCATAATTCGAAGTGTAAATGTGGGCCACGACTGTTTTCTCCGCTATTGCCAACAATACCAATCGCATCTCCTAATTTTACCCTGTCGCCAGTTTTTTTTAGCAAGGCCGAGCAGTGCTTATATATTGTTATTAGGTTGTTATCATGTTGAATTTGAATAACGTTACCGTCTTCTGCCGAAAATGAACTAAAAATAACGGTGCCGTCTAATGTTGTTTTAATAGTTTCTTCAGATTTTGTAACGATGTCTATTCCAAAATGCCCCTCATTTTCCGAAAATGAGTTGCTAATGTAACCATTCGCTGGTGTAAAAAATACAAGCTCACTTAATCCTTTGTATTTTAATTTAGCCACATTGTTTATCTGGTTATTTTTATTTTCTTCAAATTCTTTTCTAAACGCAATATCGGTTTCGGTTGGATTTAATTTTAATTTGTTGTATTTATTAGCAGTATCTTTTTTAGGTTTTTCAATTGGCGCTTCTTTTTTTTCGTTTAATACATCTAAAATACTTGTTAAAAAAAGTTGTCTTGATTTTAAGGCATCTTCTATGGAGTCAGTTTTAAAACTTAATCTTAATATTTTTTTATGCTCGCTTAAATCTCCGAATCCAGGGATAAGTTCTCGTAATGGGCTAAATGCAACTGTCATTATTATTACCGTGGTTAATATTATAATTAACATAAAAGATCCAATGATCAACGATAATGGAGTTAATTTTATTGAGATTTTTTCTTTAAAACTCGAATCATTGAGCAAGATAAGTCGGTATTTACTTCGTAATACTTCTCGAACTCGCTTTAATTTTATGTTTTCTTTCTCAGCCATCGGTTGTAAAGATGCAAAAAATATTTTTTTTAAAGAAACTTGCAAAACAATTAAAGTTTCCTTAGTTTTGTGCCTTATTTTTTAAATTGGATATTCAAGAAAAAATATTAAAAACGGCTTTACATTTATTTTTTAAATATGGCATTAAATATGTTACAATGGATGACATTGCCAAAGAATTAGGCATATCAAAAAAAACTATTTACCAGTTTTATAAAGAAAAAGACGATTTAGTGACTCAATTGTGTGAAAACGAAATGAAACTTCACGAACATGATTTTCAAGAAATTAATAACTCAGCAAATGATCCCATTCACGAAATGATTCTTATTTCGAACAAAATGAAAACTTTTATGCAAAACATTAACCCCATGTTTTTTATTGATCTTAAAAAATTTTATCCTACTGCTTTTGCTCGTTTTCAATCCTTTAAAGAAAACTTTGCTCATAAAAACACGCTAAGTAATTTAAAAGTAGGAATTGCTCAAGGTTATTATCGTTCTAATATTGAACCAGAGTTTGTATCCCATTTTCGATTAAATCAAATAGAGGTATTGATGTTCGGAAATACTTTTTCTTTTGAGAAAGTAAGTTTTGCAAAATCATACGAATTAACCTTAGATATGTTTGTTTATGGCATTTGCACTCTAAAAGGCCATAAATTATTTGATGATTATAAAAAATTAATATAAATATTTTTTCTATGCTCGTTACACAAGATTACATCGAAAAAAATAAAATAAATATGATAAATTTTAAACGTTACACAATATTTTTTGCTCTATTATTTTTATTGATTAATATCAATGCTCAAAAAACAAACAATAAAGATTTTACTTTGCAACAGGCAATTGACTTTTCTCTTAAAAATAGTCCAAATTATTTAAATGCCGAGTTAGACATAGAAAATGCCAACTATCGACGAAAAGAAATTACAGGAATTGGCCTGCCCCAATTAAATTCAAGCATCGATTTAAAAGATTATATCAACATTCCAACGTCTTTATTACCTGCACAAATTTTTGGAGGGCCTGCAGGTTCTTACCTTCCAGTTAAATTTGGCACTAAGTATAATAGTACTGCAGGTTTTTCTGCTTCTCAATTAATTTTTAGCAGCGATTATATTTTTGGACTAAAGGCCTCTCAAGAATTTATGAATTTGTCTAAAATTAATTTGTCCCGAACCAAATCAGATTTAGTTGCCCAGGTTTCTAAAGCCTATTACAATGTAATTATTAATAAAGAACGAATTAAATTATTAGAGGCAAATATATTGCGCTTAAAAAAGATTTTCGACGACACAAAAGCGTTTAATCAGCAAGGCTTTGCCGAATTAATTGATGTGGAGCGATTAGAAGTTCAATTTAATAATTTGGTAACCGAAAAAGATAAAATTGTTAAATTAATTGGTTTATCTGAAACCATGCTAAAATTTCAGATGGGATATAAGTTAAGCGATTCTATTTTTTTATCTCAAACCCTTCCAGAAATTTCAGATCAGTTCGAAGAATTAAATGTATCTAAAATAGATGTATCTAAACGACCCGAATATCAATTAATTCAAGCACAACAAGCCCTTTTTGACATTGATGTAAAAAGAATGAAATGGGGCTTTTTACCAACAATTGCTGCTTATGGAGCTTTGCAATATAATGCTCAACGCGCCAGTTTTAATTTGTTAGACTTTGATAAAAATGATATTAATAAACAATGGTATCAAGTTTCATTAATTGGTTTTACGTTGAATATGCCAATTTTTTCGGGTATGCAAAGAATTAATAAATTAGAACAAGCAAAAATAACCGCACTTAAAAATAAAAACACCTTAATTAACGTGCAAATGGCCTCCGAATTAGAAGCAACTGCAGCCAGTGTTTCATACAGCAATGCGTATTCAAGTTTAATTATTCAAAGAAAAAACATGAATTTAGCTCAACATGTTTATGATGTGGCACAAAAAAAATATCAAAGCGGTGTAGGCAGTAATTTAGAAATTGTTAATGCCGAAACCTCATTAAAAGAAGCTCAAACAAATTATTATAATGCAAGCTTCGATATGATTGTAGCAAAAATTGATTATCAAAAAGCAATAGGAACTTTAGTTAAATAAAATTATTCATAAAATAAAAAATTAAAATGACATCAACTAGTTTAAGCGTTTTTTTCGCAGGTATTAAAAATAATTATTATAAAAATTTTACTATTCTATTTTTAATAATTACTTTTTTAAATTCTTGTTCCACTGATAATAAAGCCAAACTCGATAAATTAAAAAAACAAAAATCAGAAATAGAAACGCAAATTGCAGCTTTAGAAGATGAGTTAAAAAAAACAGATACTAGTTCTGTTACTGATAAAAGTACAGAAGTTTCTGTAATACCACTCGCAACTCAATTTTTTAAAACTTTTATTGAGGTTCAGGGTAGGGTAGATGCTGAGGAAAGCGTTTCTCTGTCGAGCGAGATGCCAGGTACAATTAATAAAATTAATGTAAGTTCTGGTGATAATGTTTTTATTGGTCAGGTATTAGCAGAAACTGATACTCGAGTTATTCAACAACAATTACAAGATTTAGAAATAAATTACGAATTAGCTAAACAAGTTTTTGCTAAACAAGAAAATTTATGGAACCAAAAAATAGGAACCGAAATTCAATTTTTACAAGCCAAAACAACCAAAGAAAGTTTGGAGAAAAAAATATCCATGATTCAAGAACAACTAAAAATGAGCAAAATTATTTCGCCCATAAATGGAACGGTTGATGGCGTTAATGTTAAAATAGGTCAGCCGGTTTTTCCTGGAATGGCAGCAATTAGCGTGGTTAATTTTTCTAAATTAAAAGTAAAAGCAGAAGTAGCCGAAAGTTATGCTTCTAAAATTAAAAATGGAAATGAAGTGTTACTCGTTTTTCCCGACATGAACGACTCTGTTTCTTCTAAAGTAAAATACGCTTCTCGCACTATAAATGCTCTGAGTAGAACTTTTGTCGTTGAGGTGGCCTTAGAATCTAAAAAAGAATTTCATCCCAATATGGTAGCTAAATTAAAAATAAATGATTACCAATCTTCAGCACCTTTAATTGTTATTCCAATTAAATTTATTCAAAAAACAACCAACGATAGTTTTGTAATGATTGCTGAAAATGGAAAAGTAGTTAATAAAAAAATTAGTATGGGAAAACAATATAATGGAAACGCCGAAATACTATCTGGATTAAATGCTGGTGATTTATTAATCACTCAAGGCTACGATTTAGTTTACGAGGGAGACAAAATAATTATAAAAAAATAAATTATTTTGTGATTACGATTTCGTATCAATTATTAAATAAATATTTGAAATAAACAGTTATGTTAGAAAAAATTAAAGAATTTAAACCTTCTAGTTGGGCCATAGAAAATAAATTAACCGTTTATTTAATTACCATCTTTATTACCATTGCTGGTATTATGGCATACAATTCTTTGCCTAAAGAAAATTTTCCAGACATTACCGTTCCAACGATATACATTAGTACCATTAACGGTGGTAATTCGCCTACCAACATCGAAAATACAATTACTAAACCCATCGAAAAACGATTAAAGTCTATTTCGGGTATTAAAAAATTTAATAGCACTTCTTTACAAGATGTGTCCGTAATTATAGTTGAGTTTCGTACCGATGTTAAAACTGATTTAGCTAAACAAAAAGTTAAAGATGCTGTAGACGAAGCACGGGCCGATATGCCCCAAGTTCTTACTCGTGAGCCAGTAATTAAAGAAATTGCATTTTCAGAAATACCCATTATGTACATTAATATTTCTGGTAACTACGATTTAAAACAATTAAAAAAATATGCCGAAAATTTGCAGGAAGGCCTCGAAGGTTTAAAAGAAATTAATGAAGCTAAAATTGTTGGCGCCCTCGATCGTGAAATTCAAGTTAACATTGATGTTTATAAATTACAAGCCGCCCAATTAACCCTTGGCGATATTCAAAGAGCAATTGGCCAAGAAAATTTATCAATCACCGGAGGTAATGTGCCTATCAATGGAATGAAGCCTACCATTAGCATAAAAAGCGAATTTAAAAATCCAGCCGAAATTGAAAATATTATTGTAACCTCTGCCGTTGGTGCTAAATTATTTTTAAAAGACGTGGCTGAGGTAAAAGATGGCTTCAAAGAAAAAGAAAGTTACTCCAGTTCTAAAGGAAAAAATGTAATCACCCTTAATGTAATTAAAAGATCTGGCGAAAATTTAATTGCTGCTGCCGATAAAATAAAAGCGGTTATTGCCGAAATGAAAAAAAATGATTTTCCGCAAGGTTTTGAAGTTACAGTGAGTGGCGATCAAAGTGCTAAAACTAAAACAACTCTTCAAGATTTAATTAACACCATTATTATTGGTTTTGTTTTAGTTACCATCGTACTCATGTTTTTTATGGGCGTTACCAATGCCTTATTCGTGGCTCTGTCTGTTCCACTTTCAATGTTTATTGCTTTTTTATTAATGCCAAGTATCGGCTTTACTTTTAATATGATTGTGCTGTTTGCTTTTTTATTAGCCCTTGGTATTGTGGTTGATGATGCTATTGTGGTTATCGAAAATACTCATCGATTGTTTGCTAATGGCAAGCGCGATATTAAAACCGCAGCTAAAATGGCGGCAGGCGAAGTGTTTTTACCTGTGCTTACCGGAACAATAACCACCTTGGCTCCTTTTATCCCTTTAGCTTTTTGGACCGGCATTATTGGTAAATTCATGTATTTTTTACCCATTACGTTAATTATTTCTTTACTCGCCTCTTTATTTGTGGCCTACATTATCAATCCTGTTTTTGCTGTCGATTTTATGAAATCACACGATGAGGAAGCAAAAAATTATGGTAAAATAAATAAAAAAGGCAAAATGCAATTGCTGCTCTATGCCGTTCTAACTTTAATTGCATACGCTAGCGGCCATGTAGGTGTAGGTAATTTTATTATTTTCCTGGGCCTCTTTTTAATTTTACACCGCTTTTGGCTTTATAAAGTAATTAATTCCTGGCAATTTAAAGTTTGGCCAGCATTTGTTAACAGGTATGTTAAAGTCCTTAAATGGTGCCTTATTAAACCTTGGCGCCCTGTAATTTATGTTATTTTGTTATTTGTTTTTTCTATCGTTTTCTTCATAGCACGTGGCCCTAAAGTGGTGTTCTTTCCGCAAGGAGACCCAAATAGTATTTATGTTTATCTCAAATTACCCGAAGGCACCGATCCCTTTATTACAAACAATGTAATGCGCCAAGTAGAAAATAAAGTAAACAGCGTTATTGGTAAAAATAATCCCATTGTCGAATCTATGATTAGTAATGTTACCATTGGAGTAACCGATCCAAGAGATGGAGACCAAAATGCTTATCCCAATAAAGGTAAAATCGCCATCTCTTTTGTAGAATTCGAAAAACGAGACGGGCAATCTACAACAGATTATTTAACCAAATTACAATCTTTAAATTGGCAAATTCCTGGTGCCGAAATAACTGTAAATCAAGAACAAAATGGCCCACCTCAAGCAAAGCCAATTAGCATTGAAGTTTCTGGCGACGAATTTGATGCGCTTGTTAATAATGCCAATTTGGTTAAAAAATTTGTGCAGGAGGCTAAAATAGATGGCCTTGATAATTTAAAATCAGATTTTGTAGGCAATAAACCCGAAATTATTTTTGATATTGATCGCGAAAGAGCTCAGCGAGAAGGTTTATCTACGTATCAATTAGCCATGGAAATTCGTGGCGCTGTTTACGGTGTTGAGGCAACTAAATTTAGAGATGTTGATGATGAATATCCTGTGCAGTTGCGTTACAAGTTAGATCAGCGTTCAGATATTGAAACTATTCGTAATTTAAAAATCACCTACCGCGATATGAATATGGGTGGCGTGGTAAGAACGGTTCCTATTTCTGCAGTTTGTAATATCCGTTATGACAATACGTATGCAAGTATCAAACGTAAAAATAACACCCGTTTAATTACTCTTTCTTCTGATGTTAAACAGGGCTATAACGCCAATGAGGTAGCTGCAAAAATTCAAAAGCTAATTCTTTCTTTTAAACCAATTGGCAATGTAAATGTTAAGTTTGGCGGGCAGGCCGAAGACCAAAAAGAAACCATGAGTTTTTTAGGTGGCGCCATGTTAAGTGCAATTGGCATTATGCTTTTGGTTTTAGTTGGCTTGTTTAACTCTTTGGGTAAACCCCTAATTATTTTATCCGAAATTTTGTTTAGCATTATTGGCGTGTTTTTAGGTGTTGGTTTGTTTAAAATGGAAATGAGTATTGTAATGACTGGTGTTGGAATCATTGCCCTGGGTGGCATTGTAGTTAGAAACGGTATTTTGTTAGTTGAGTTTGCCGAGTTTGCTCGCTTAGGAGGAATGAGCTTATACGAAGCCACTGTTGAAGCCGGCCGCACACGAATGACCCCTGTAATATTAACAGCCATTGCCGCAGTTTTAGGTTTAATTCCTTTAGCAGTGGGATTAAACATAAATTTTGAAACACTTTTTACAAATTTAAACCCGCATGTGTTTTTTGGTGGCGATAGTGTTGTGTTTTGGGGGCCATTAAGTTGGACCATGATTTTTGGTTTAATATTTGCTACAGTTTTAACTCTTTTATTAATTCCTTCGATGTATCTGATAACTGAGCGATTAAAGCGAAAATCTATTATTATTTTAAATCATTTCGATTTGCCAAATGTAACCATGTATGTGCCTTTTTTAATTATAATTTTAAGAATTATTTTGGCCATTCAGGGTAAAAAACTCAATTATGGCAATTTAGATGCCTAAATTAAAATATTATTACTTTATTTAATAGAGCCTAAAAGGTCTATATTTACTCAAAAAGTACGTTTTTTGTATTTTAAAAAACAAAAATCCAAATTTTTTTTGTTAAATTGTTGTTAATTTAAAATTATTGTTTTAATATTGGACAATTAAAATATTGATTATTCATTATTTTTAGTTATAAATAATACTTTATCAAAAAAAAACTAAACAAAAACAAGTCATATGAAAAAAAATCTACCTAAAAACTTAATTAAAAAAACTGCCTTAGTTGCTGTCTTTTTTATTTTTGCATGCTTTTTTAATAGTGTAAAAGCACAATATTGTTTGGCGCCTGCCTCAAATATTCAAATTTTTCCAACTAACGTTACTCAAACTACGTCTGTTTATAGTTCTGGTGCTCGTGCATTTAATTTTAATGCAACAGCTGGTTGTTCTTATTATTTTGCAACTTGTGGTTTAGCTGGTGGTGCTGATACATACATTCGTGTCTATAGTTTGGCAAATGGTGGAACAGCTTTAGCTAGTTGGGATGATAATTGTGGCGCAGAATCCCAAGGCACATGGATTTGCCCAACAACAGGCTTTTATTCTGTATTGTTAACTAATTATTCTTGCGCTGCTTTAACTCAAAACACTAGAATGACTTATTCAAGCAATTGTGTTCAAACACCTTGTTCTGCTTTGGCTTATGGTGCTTCTGGGGCTACATCAACATTTGACGAAGAAATTTTTAATGTTACTTTTGGTACTTTAAATAATACAAGTAGTTGTGCATCTACTGCTCCTGGTCCAGGTTCAGTAAATAGACTGTATAGCAATTACACTGGTGCAGTTGCAGCACCTGCTGTTAATATTAACACTTCCGTTAATTATGGCGTTACTGTAGGTACTTGTAATGGCTGGTATGGTATGCAAACAAAAATTTATATCGATTATAATCAAGATGGCTTATTTACTGGCGCAAACGAAAACGTTGCAACATTTTCAAGTCCAAACAATACAGCTTTTACTGGAAATATATTAATACCTGCTGGTGTAACTCCTGGTATTACTAGAATGAGAGTTGTATCTGTAGAAGGTACAGTGCCTGGCCCTACAGGTAGTTATACTTGGGGCGAAACCGAAGATTATTGTATTAATATTGTTGCTGGTACACCTTGTAGTGGTACCCCTGCTGCATTAACACCTACTATTTCATCGCCTCAGGGCTGTCCAAACGTAGCTTTTGCATTAAATACAACAAGTTTATCTGCCTTTACAGGTTTATCTTACCAATGGCAATCCTCTCCAAACAACAATGGCCCATGGGCTAATGTGGGTGGTGCAGGTGCTTTATTAAATACTGCTACTACTACTACAACCTATTATCAATTAGTAAGTACTTGTGCAAATGGTGGCCTTACAGCAACTACCTCAGTTGTTTCATTTTCTCCATTGATTAACCCTTGTGCTTGTAACGTATATGCTCCCTCTGTAGCTGGTATTGCTGGCGACGAAGAAATCTTAACCGTTTCAGTTGGAACCATGACTAATGTTAGTACTTGTGCTTCTGTTGGGCCGGGTCCGGGTTCAATTGCTCAGCGATATGCTAATTATACCTATTTTGTAGCTGCGCCTTCAGTATGTACTGGTCAGGTACCATTTAATATCACCATTGGTACTTGCGGTGGTTTTTATGGAGTAGGAATGAATATATATGTAGATAATAATCAAAACGGTAATTTTACTGATCCAGGTGAATTAGTTTACTCTACTGGTGCAGCAGTTAATGGAGTAAATACAGGTTTTTTAAATATTCCAAATACAGCAAGTGTTGGTATAACTCGAATGAGAGTTGTAGCAGTAGAAGGTGTTGTGCCTGGTCCTGCAAACGCTTATAATTGGGGCGAAACAGAAGATTATTGTATAGATATATTGCCAGCTCCAGCTGTTACCGTAGCTAGTGGAAGTATTAGTTGTGGTTCTAATTTTACAATGACGCCTGCTGGTGCTTTAAGTTATACTTATACTAGCCCTGGTGTTGGTGGCGCTACTTTAACCGGTGCCTCTCAAACATATTCGCCTTTAGCCAATACAATTTATACGGTTCTTGGTTCTGGTGCTAATGGTTGTGTTGCAGTTAATTTGGTTACAGTTTCTGTTTCTAATGGAACAAATATGGTAATTTCGCCTTTAACGGCATCGGCTTGTCCTAATTCTCCATTTACATTTACAGCATCAGGTTCTGTAACATATTCTTGGACTAATAATACCTATACTAACACAGCAAATATTAATGCAGCTGGTGCTTTATCATCAATAACTTGTAGTGTAATAGGTACAAATTCAATTGGCTGTACATCTTCTAACACGGCAACATTATATGCTTATGCATCGCCAACTGTAATCATTTCACCTACATTAGTTACGGTATGTGCATTAACTGCAACATCGTTTACTGCCTCTGGTGCATTAACTTATACTTGGGCTAATAATAATACAGGTTCTACATCTGCATATACACCATCAGCAACTTCTCAATTTACTGTTCAAGGTTCTGATGCAAATGGTTGTAAATCAACTGCCAGTGCAATTGTATTAACTAATCCAGCCCCCCCAATGTCAATTGTAGCGAGTTCATCTTCAGTTTGTGCATCAACATCATTAACTTTATCTGGTTCAGGTGCTAACACCTTTACTTGGAGTGTTGGAGGAAATAATGCAAACGTTATAGTTACGCCAACAAGTTCTACTGTTTATACTTTATCAGGTACAGGTGCTAATAATTGTGTGGGTAATGCAACAATTAATATTACAACAAACCCATCACCAATTTTAGTAATAACTCCTCCATCAGCATCAATTTGTTTGGGTAGCTCATCAAGTTTCTCAGTAAATGGAGCTATTTCTTATACTTGGAGTAATGGAAGTAATAATAATACTCAAAACTTTTCTCCAAGTTCATCTACAGTTTATTCTGTAACTGCAGAAGATAGTTTTGGATGTATAGGTAATAAAACATTATCTATCACGGTTAATCCATTACCAGTTATCACAATTAATCCATCTGCACCCGAAATTTGTAGAGGAGATATTGCAACTGTTACATCTAGTGGTGCAGCTACATATACTTGGTTGCCAGGAAATGTTGTAGCCAATACCTTTACAGATTCACCTTTATCAACTGGTTTTTATTCTGTTGCAGGAACAGATAACAATTCATGTAAAAACAACTTAGCATTTTTGATTAAAGTAAATAGTTGTACTGGAATAGAAGCTAATACTAATGGACTTCAAAACACCTTTATTTTCCCAAATCCAACTAAAGGATTGTTTACCGCTAAATTTGAATTTGATGGCGAGAAAACAATTAGTGTAATAGATGGTTTAGGTAAATTAATAGTGAAGTCAACAACACAAAATACTTCTGAAACATTTAACTTAACTGGATATGCAAAAGGTATTTATATTGTTAAAATAGATACTAAATTGGGTTCAGCTAACTATAAATTGGTTATTGAATAATTTAGTTATTAATTAAATTTAAAAAGGTAGCCATTTTGGCTACCTTTTTTTGTTTATTGTAATTTCTTGTTTTCATAGTCGCTTCGTTTTATTTGCAAACAGAAATAGTCTCTTCGAGTTTATTTGCTTCTTTGCAAACAGAAATAGTCTCTTCGAGTGTATTTGCTTCTTTGCAAATATTATCGAGAAGTGGTTTTGTATTTAATGTTCTCGATACAAAAAATTAAAGAGGCAGAATTTTTCAACGAACTGACAATTCACAGTCCCTTCGTTGTATTTGCTTCTTTTAAATATTATCGAGAAGCGCTTTTGTTTTAAATTTCTCGATACAAAAAATTAAAGAGGCAGAATTTTTCAACGAACTGACAATTCACAGTCGCTTCGTTGTATTTGCTTTTTTTAAATATTATCGAGAAGTGGTTTTATTGCTTAAGTTCTCGATACAAAAAAATTAAAGAGGCAGAATTTTTCAACGAACTGACAATTCACAGTCTCTTCGTTGTATTTGCTTCTTTTAAATATTATCGAGAAGTGGTTTTGTATTTAAATTTCTTGATACAAAAATTAAAAAATTAATTTTTATAAGCTGGTGTAAACGTGATTTGAAATTGATGAAGAGTAGGAGGGCGCCAATCACCAGGCCGAGATTGATAAGCAGTATTGCTGAGGTTATTAACGATATAAGCTAATTTTATTTTGCCTGCAATGGTATAGCTTAATCGAGCATCATGTACCCAAAAAGATTTACTAAAATCGTAAAAATGTTGTTGCATGCCTGGTAAAATACTTGGTGCATCTGGTGATTCAAAGCCATTACCTAATTCCTCAAAAATTGGCCTAACAAAACGATTATCAATATTTAAAGTAGCACTTTGAAAACGGCTACTCCAACCAAAACTAAATTTTTTGTATTGAACTTGAATGTCTTGTTTATATAAATGACGATTTCGGTATTTAAGAATAGACCAATCGGATTCTTTTAAATAGGGCTCTCTTAATCCTAAGGTATCTAAGGCTAAATTAAAATCTTGTTTTCTGGGTTCAATAAAAGTATAACCACCCATAATTTGTATGGTAAAAGAGCCTAATACAGCTTCTGCATTTGCACTAAGTTCTATTCCTTTAATGTCGGCTTTACCAATATTTTCAGATTTAAATCCGTAATAATTTAAACGCTCTATAAGGGATAAAGTATTGTTAGAGTTGTAATAATTAAAAACAAATTCCACTAAATTATCATAACGAGACCAAAAGCCAGCTAAATCGGCAAAGCCTTTTATATATTTAGTTTTAAAAAATTGTTTATATCCCATTTCCATATTTTGACCAGTTTCGGGTTGAAGATTTGGATTAGGAAAAATTTTGAGTACACTTAAACTTGTATTAATGTATTTTTCGGCGCTAGTTGGAAAACGATAGCCCTGCCCAAAAGATGCGCGTGCAAAACCACCTTCGAAAACCTTGTAGTTTAAACCACCACGCATAACTGGCACAAAAGGTAAATTATGACCAAACCAATTATAATTACTTTGTGAATCATCTAATTTTGCCCATTCTAAGCGTAAACCAAGTGTTATGTTTAAGCGATCTCCAATTTCTGCATCTAATTGATGATAATGTGCCATTTGACTCCCAATGTGTTTCCCATAGAGCGAATCAGATTTTATTATTTGACGATTCATCACTAAACCAGAGTTCCAGATCGTGTGATTTGATATTTTTTTTTGAACCTGTAATTCGGTGTAATACAATGCAGAAAAACTACTTTGATTTTTGTCATTTTTATTATCACTAACAAAATAGCGGTTACGCCAGTTTATTTTTAATCCATTTTTACTAAGGTAATGAACTGAAGGATCAATATTATAACGTGTATTTATATAGTTTTGTAAGTTACGTCCTTGAGGGATTAGAGCAGAGTCAAAATTTTGCCATAAAAAAAATAAGCCACCTTTATTTTGCATTAATCCACTATTTAATTTAAAACTTAAGCCTGGTATTTTTTTTAATTGATACCCCACTTGTGAATTAAAACGACCTCGTGTTTCATGTTCTAAAAAACGATAGCCATCATCGTTAAACCATTGCCCACCAATTACTAAATCAAGAGGTCCTATTTTTTGTGCGTGTGCCAATTGAATGCCTTGTTGAAATTGAGAGGTTCCTTTCCACCATTTATAAGTATTGCGCGGAGCATCGTAGCTTCCAAAAAAAGAAGTGATTTGAGTAAAAGGTTTATCTCTTGCATAGCGTGTCCGTAAATGAATTACCCCGTTTAGGGCTCCAGAACCATATAAAACAGACGATGCGCCTTTAATTACTTCAATTTGGTCAACAGTTTCTATTGGCATAAAAGTCCATTTAATATCGCCAGCATCAGCCGAAATCATTGGAAGTTCATCAAGTAAAACTAATACCCTGCTGCCAGCACCATAGCTAAAGCCGCTTCCTCCTCTTATGCTTGCTTGCCCATCATTTACAGTAA
Source organism: Chitinophaga pinensis (assembly GCA_945887955.1). Classification (GTDB taxonomy): domain Bacteria; phylum Bacteroidota; class Bacteroidia; order B-17B0; family Aurantibacillaceae; genus Aurantibacillus. Next base: position 28,337 of record CAMCZO010000013.1, read on the forward strand.
CTCCAGATACCTGAGCCACAATTTGATCTAATTGAGTTGTATTTTTTTGTTGAATTAATTGTGGTTTAATAAGATCTAAACTAACGGTTAATTGAGATTGTTTTTGTTCAAACCTACCTGCACTAATAACAACTTCGTCTAACATGGCATCTATATTTAGTGAAAGAGATAAAAAAACGCTATCCGAATCAGTTTTTTCAATTTCAAATACCTTCGATTTATAACCAACCATCGAAACACTTAACTCTCCTTTTATAGAATTAGTTTTTAAACAAAAAAAACCATTTTTATCAGAAGTGGTAAATGTTTTTGAATCCCATTGAATTATTGCTCCAGTTATGGATTGCTTATTATCAGAATCAAAAAGTTGTCCGCAAATTACTTTAATAGTTTGTGCAGAAAAACTATGATTACAGAAAAAAAATAATAAAATTATTTTATTTCGAAACATAAACCAAAAATTTAAAGGACTATGGATGAACAATAAATTTATCAACCCAAGTTTGATTTTGTGATGAAATATTTAACAAATAAATACCTGGTGTTAAGTTATATTGGTCATTTATTTTCACAAAAGACTCTTGAGACTCAATGATAAACGTTTTTATTTGTCGGCCTTGAATATCAAATAACTTTGCAGTTAAATTTAATTGCATTTTGTTTTGAAGTAAAACTTGGTTGTTGTTATGACTTATTAAATATGGTTTATCAATAGAATAATGATTTATACCAGTAGTATTTATAATATTAATAGAATAGTAATTTAAGTTGGTTGTATTTATCAGTAAACCTGTGGTATAATTTGGAAGGGCAGGACATTGTTGATTAGAAAGGATAGTTGTGCCATAGGCTTGAACTTGTAATTTTAATAAATAATTTCCTGCAACCGAAGGAACTCCAAAAATACTTGCACAATTATTGGCATTACCAGGAAAACGAAGAGAGGGCGATCCATTAATATTCCCATTAGCAACTACTGAACTTGAAGAAGCAAATTGTAATCCGGCAGGTAAACCATAATTAACAACATTACTTGGCGTTGAAACTACAAATCGGGTAAAACAAATTTTTAAAATACTTTGAATGGTATCTTTTGGAACCTTTATGGTTATATTTTGAATATAAGATTGATTTAATTGCCCTGTAGTAAAATTTGTTGCACTATCAGGATATACGCCCGATTTATTAGATTGAATAAAAACTGCATCTAAGCTGCAAGTAGGTGTGGTTTGAGCCTTAGCAATAATAAAACCAAGACATAAAATGATAAAAAGATATTTTTTCATATTTGATTATTTTTAAGCTAACTTAAAAATAATTTTTTAAATTTCCTATTATTGATTAAAAGAAGGCTTGTTTAGAGCGAATTATTTTTTAAAAAGACTACCTATTAATAATCAAAACTATGATTAATATTTATGCCAAATGATATTGAAAAAATTAAATCTTAAATGCATGTTATTAGTCAATTTAATTAATAAGTCTATGTTATAATTTATAACAAAAACCTATTCGAGCGATAGGACCGCCAATACTTAATTCGGCATGTAAACCAAATACATCAGATAGGTAAACTCTTAATCCCAAGCCTGCTTTTATGCCAAAAGTTGTTCGATTAGCATTACTATATTGATAATAATTTGGATAATTAATTGATGGTGGTTCTTGATTAATCTCTATTCTTTCAAATACTAAGCCTAAGCCAAAATTCGAATAAAAATCAACCTTATTTGTTTTATAAAAATGGACGTTTATTTTTGCAAACGTTCGTAATTTCTCATATTTTATATCTATTTTAAAAATTTCTGGATTATAATGTAATGAATCATATCTATAATCATCAACTGACCCACTTTTCACGCGGTAAGTTATTTCTGCACCTATTCCAATTTTATCATTAACTAAATATTCAAATGCTCCTCCAATACAATATTTATTAGTAATATTACTAGGTATGGGCCAATTATTAAAAACAAATAAAGGTCCGGAATTAAAAGTGATTCCATAAAACGCATCTATAATTTTATTGCCTTTTTTTATACAATAATTAGTATTTAATTTAGTTTCAACTTGAATATTTTTTGGAGAATCTTTAATTAAGTTTTCAGTAAAAACCTCTTTAGTACCATTCTCGTATTTTATTATAAAAATATTTTTTTTTAGTGTAATTATGGTTGGTCCAGATATATCAGCAAAGTTTTTATATTTAATTTCAGTATTATTAATTTCAATTACTTTTGATAAAATCTCTGTTCCATCAATGAACATAATTTTATCTTGTGCATGGGTTGAATTAATAAAAGAAAAACAAAATAATACTATTATGAAAATTTTCATAAATTTTACATTAAATGAATGAAATTTATAAAGTTTTAATATTTTCTGCTATTAAAACCAAAAATTAAAGAAAGTCTCCATCCGGTTTCATAATTCTTTCCGTTCTGTTTTTGTCCTATTGATGGAACAAATACTAAATTAATTGGAAAATTAATATTACTTTTTTTAATAGATGTGCCAACTGCAATAATTAAACCAACTGAAGGAACTGCTTCTTTTTCCAAATTCCTCGAAATAGAGAAGCTAGGACCTACTGCAAATTCTAAAGATATTTTAGCATCTGTTGCATTTCTTAGGCCAGTTAATATACTAAATGATGGTATAAAGAGACCTTGGTCAAAACCACCAATTAAAGGAACAAATTCAAGCAAAGCTGAGGTCCCATCTTCAGCTGTAAAAAGCCTTGTTTCAAATTGCCAACCAAATTGTGTGATAACTGGACTTTTATTTTCACCCTCTAAATAATCTCTAATGGTACCATAATTAATATAAGTAGCCCCAATTCTTGGCCCTTCAAATTTCTTCAATTTTTTCTTTGCAAAATCTGATTTATCTGAATCAAATTTAGAATTATCGTTTAAATTTATACCTGGGTTGGCATTTGGATTTTCTGAATTAAGGTTTCCAGAATTGTAAACTTCAATTTTTCCATTTTCATATTTTATCGAAAATATATCTTTTTTTAATAAAATACGATCTGGCCCATTTTGATTATCAAATAGTTTATATTTAATTTCAGTATCACTTATTTCGTTCAGTTTAGAAATTATTTCTGTACCATTTAATAAAGTAATCTTATCTTGTGCAATTAATTTACTATTGGTAAAAATGAAAGCAACTAAGATTAAAGAATAAATTGTTCTATATCTTAATAATTGAGTATTTATTTTTTTCATAGGATTTATTTTTGTATTTATTTAGAACAAAATTAAGTTAAATATAACTTTAAAAAAAATTGTTAAATGCAGAATATTTAGAAAAAAAAAGGATAAATAATTAATAATTCATTTTTTTTGAACTAAATTAATTTTAATCAGTAAATTTTAATTATTTAAATAATAATTTTACAAAAAAACTAAAATTTAGACGTATAATTTTAAAAATTATAATTAGAACTTAAATAATTGTATGAGTATATTTTCATTCATTAAAGAATATAAACACATTGAAAAACCAATAAAATACGTTATTGCTTCAGAGTTTTTTATTCAAACCGTGAATGCAACTTTTATGAATATTTTCCCTTTATACATGACAAGGCATGGATTTTCGGATAGAGATATTGCAATTTTTATTACTTTTCGTTTTATAGGGGTATTTATATTAGCAATTCCTTTAGGTAAGTTTATAAAAAATAAAAAATTAATGCCTTTTTTTTACTTATCTAATTTATTAGTGCCATTTTTTGGAATTGCCGTCGTTATTTTTATTTCATTGCAACTAAAAATTTTAACATTGATTTCTCTATTATTATGGGGAGCATCTTTTACATTTATGCAAATACCTATTTTCCCATTTATTTTAAGAAATTCGTCTAAGAAAAATCAGACGGCTGCAATTTCTTTAAGCTATTCTACCTGGAGTTTTGGTGGTATTTTAAGCGGATTAGTAATTGCTTTGCTGGATTATATAAATCCTATTTTTTTTGACGAACAATTTATTTTAATGTTATTTTCTATAATCGGTTTCGGAGGGCTTTATTTTTTAATAAAATTGAAGTCTTTTAATGAACTCATAAATGAGGATTTGCTTGAAGATAACTCTCAAGAATTGAATAAACATCAACATACAGATTGGAAGTTAATTATTAAAGCACTAACTCCTACTCTTATAATTGCTTCCGGAGCTGGCTTAACAATTCCTTTTATTAGTTTATTTTTTGATAAAGTTCATAATCTTCACAAAGGTGGTTTCTCTGTATTAAGCTTTATAGCATCCTTGTTAGTTGCATACTTTGCTATGCTTGTACCTAAAATAAAAACATTCATTGGTTATAAAATTGCAATACCTGGCACTCAATCTTTGGCTGTTATTTCTTTAGTAGCATTAGCAACAACTCAATTTTATAATACAAATCCAATCGCTTTAATTATTGCCTCCGCTTGCTATTTACTGCGTCAGCCTTTAATGAATATGGCTGGGCCTATGACATCAGAATTGGTTTTGAATTACGTAGGTAAAAACAATCGAGAAATAACGAGTGCACTTACCTCAGCAATCTGGAGTGGAAGTTGGGTTATTAGTTGCTTAATGGTAGGTTTTATGTTTAATTATAATATTAGTTTTGCTAATATTTTTTTAGTCACTTCTTTATTATATGCTATAGGCGTTATACTTTATTATTTATTGATTTTAGATTACAATAAGAGGGAGTCCGCTGGATTAATTAAAGAGTAAAATAACTTGAATTAGTTTCAAATCATTAAATTTGCGCATATGATTCAGAGAAAACAAACACTTTTTTTACTTCAATCTTTATTTTTTAATATTGCTTTATTTTTCATACCAAATAAATATATTTTTACTGATTTACTCAATAAAAAAGTTCTTTACTTAATACCATTTGTTAATTCAAGTATCGGTCATTATGCTGCAATTACAATTAATTGTTTAATAATTATTTTAACATTGATTGTTATTTTTTTATATAAAAAACAATCTCTTCAATTGACACTAGGAAAAATTTTATGGTTTTTTTGGATAATATTAATCTTAATGATTTTGTTTTGTCCTTTTACAAATAAGGAGACAAATGCTACAGAGATTACAACAAATTATTTTAGTATTTTTATTTGTTTTGCAGGTCTTTTAACTATTATTTTCGCGTGCAAATTAATAAAAAGAGATATTGAACTTTTAAAAAGTTCTGAAAGAATTCGTTAAAAATAAAATAATTATATTACTCTCGTCCAAACATTTGTTCGGCCAATAAAAGAAAATCTAATATAATCTTTTACGTATAGGGAATTAATATTTTCTAGTGTCATAATACATTTATATTTTTTAGCATTTTCTGGAACATAAACTGTTCCATTATCATACACCGAATTTCCTTCATAAGTAAATCCCAATAAATTAGTTATTCCTATCGTAGTGTTCTTTTGTCGATTCACATCTGGGTTTTTGTAATTTAACTTTGGATTACCTTTTGCGTCGTTTGGATCACGTAACCAAACTATTTTTCCAGAAAATTTATTTCCGTATTTTGTTATTTGAACTCTTCCTTTTCAATAAAAATTTGAATATTAATAAGTTAATTAAAATGTCAAATTAAAAACTTTTAATTCTTCATTTCGAATAACCTCAATAGTAGTTGTTTGTCCTTTTTCATATTTTGATAAGGCCTTCATATATGTTTGCAAATCTTTTATAATAAATTCGCCTATCTTAATAACGATATCACCCGTTTTTAGACCAGCCTTAAAAGCAGGTTTATTTTCAGTTACTCCATCAATTCTCATCCCTAAGCCATCAAAAGTATAATCAGGCATTACACCCATTGTAACTTTAAATGAAGATTTACCCATATCTGGATTTCTAGTTTTTGAGAATGTTAATTTAGGATAATGAAATGTTTTTTCGATTACGTTTACAATATAACTAAGCACTTCTGCTTCCCCTTTGTAGTTTACTTTTTCAGCATCATCGCTTGGTTTATGATAATCACTATGTTGTCCAGTAAAAAAATGTAATACAGGAATGTCTTTTAAATAAAACGAAGTTTGATCGCTTGGGCCTATACCACTGCTATCTTTCTTAATATCAAAAGTTAATTTTAAAGAATCTAAAAGTGGAACGAAACTTGGAGAAGTTCCAACGCCATATATCATTAATTTTTTAGTTGAATCATTTAAACGACCTATCATATCCATGTTAATCATATAATTTATATAATTTAGATTAATATCAGGATTTTCGCACCATTTTTTTGAGCCTATTAGGCCTAACTCTTCTCCACTAAAACAGATAAATAAAAAATTAAAAGGTTCTGTGCTTTTATTTTTAGAAAAATAATTTGCTAATTCTAAAACTCCTGCTGTTCCACTCGCATTATCATCAGCTCCATTATGAATTTTCCCATCTGGATTGGCGTCCAAGCTATTGTGATCATGCCCTAAGCCTAAATGGTCGTAATGAGCACCAATCACTATAGTATATGGCGCTTTATTGTTCAAAAAGCCAACTACATTATATCCTTTTTGTTCTTTTATTTCAGTTGTAGATGTGTCGTGTGGATTTGGGTTTTTTTTATATAAAAAGGATTTTAAATAGGAATTATTAAAAGAAGTTAATCCTGATTTTGAAAAATTATCAGCCAGATAATTTGCTGCAATTAATTCATCTGCAGAAGACGTTCCTCTTCCTTTTAATTTATCTGAAGCTAAATATGAAACATGATTTTTTATAGAATTTATGTTGTTTATTTGAGATTTTAATGAGAACGAGAAGATACAAATACAAAGAAGTGTATTAAAAAAATGTGGTTTCATAAGATGAAAATAATAAAAGGAATTTGAAATATAAAAGTAAACAAATAAAATAAACTTATAATTTTTTCATAATAATTTATTCAGTAATATTATTATATATCTTTACATATCTAAATAGAATTATGACAAAAACAATTCAGCAATTGCATATAGGTATTTTAGGAGGCGGGCAATTGGGTAGAATGATGATTCAAAGTGCTATTAACTTAAACCTAAACATTTCGGTTCTTGATCCAGATAATGAGGCCCCTTGCAAAAATTTAGTAAATAAATTCATACACGGTAGTCTTACAGATTATGACACTGTATATAATTTTGGTAAGGATAAAGATCTAATTACCATTGAAATTGAAAATGTAAATATTGAAGCTTTAAAATCGCTTGAAAAAGAAGGTAAAAAAATATATCCTCAGCCTCATATAATTGAATTAATTCAAGATAAGGGTTCTCAAAAAATGTTTTTCCAAAGAAGCGATATTCCAAGTCCCGATTTTTTTCTTATAGATTCTAAATTACAAATAGAAAAGTATGCTGATTATTTTCCTTTTTTTCAAAAATTAAGAAAAGGTGGCTATGATGGGAAAGGTGTGAGAAAATTAGTTAATCCTAATTTTTTAGATAAAGCATTTGATGCGCCAAGTGTATTAGAAAGATTAGTTGACTTTGAAAAAGAACTTTCGGTAATTGTTGCCCGAAGTGTAAATGGCGAAATTAAAAGTTATCCGGTAGTAGAATGTGAGTTTAATCCTGAAGCCAATTTGGTTGAATTTTTATTCTGCCCTGCAAATATTAATAAAACTATTGAAAAAGAAGCGATTAAAATTGCTATAGATCTTGCAGAGAAATTGGGTATTGTAGGAATTTTGGCTGTAGAATTATTTTTAACCAAAGATGGAAAAATACTTGTTAATGAAGTTGCTCCTCGTCCTCATAATAGCGGTCACCAAACAATTGAAGGAAATGTTACAACTCAATTTGAACAACATTTACGCGCCATTTTAAATTTACCTTTGGGCGATACTTCTATTATAAAACCAAGTGTTATGATTAATTTATTAGGAGATTTTGGTTTCGAAGGGGCAGCAATTTACCAAGGTATGGAAGATGTTTTGAAATTTAGTGGCGTTTATGTTCATTTATACGGGAAAAACATAACCAAACCATTCAGAAAAATGGGCCACATTACTATTGTTGACGATAATATTTTAAAAGCAAAACAAAAAGCAAAACTGGTAAAAAAGATATTAAAAATAATTGCTTAAGTTTAACTATTACTTTTTTTAATTCTATGGAAAAACGAATTTGTCCAGAATGTGGAGAAAAAATAGTTGGCAGAATTGATAAAAAATTCTGTAGCGATTTATGTCGAAATTCATTCAATAACAAAATCAACAGCGATTCTAATAATTACGTTAGAAATATTAATAATTTATTAAGAAAAAATAGAAGGATTTTAGAAGAGAGTTTAGTTGGAGAAAAAACAACCATCTCTAAACAAAAATTATTAGATAAAGGATTTAATTTTAAACTTTTTACCAATCAGGTTTCTACAAAAAACAATCATCATTATATTTTTTGTTACGAATATGGTTATTTGCCCTTAGAAAAAGATTTAATCTTAATTGTAAAAAGAAAAGCCGACTGATATTCAAATATCTAAACCTCGTTTACGTAAAATAATTTATAGTATTTTAATCCTTTTTCATTATCAAAACCTCGCTCTACGTTTTCGTGTTTTGAGTGTATGTAAATATGAAAGTTTTTATCAAGTTTTACTACCGACCGCATATATTTTTGATTTTTTTTAACTGCAGTATTTGATACATCAAACTCATCTATGGCAGTTAAATCAAGACGTTTATTAAAATCTTTTCGATAATCACTAAAAGCTTCGATTATTTCTGGCTGAACTAGTACTTCATTTTCAAAATCTTTTAAATTGAATTTATCTTTTTCTTTAAAATATGAAGTACTTTTATTTAACATCATCATTTGATCCTCTTTTTTCACATTATTTTCTTCGGTTAAAATCTCTTCACAAAAACCTCGAGAGGTATCAATAAAATTTTTAGTGTAATAATATCCATTTGTTTTTAAAGTAGAATTAATAAAATCATCTTCCCAATATAATGCGCAGTCTGCATTTTTATTATTGTTATCAATGATACTTATTTTATAGCCATTTTTTTTGTCGGTATTAAATACAATACACCCTTTATCTAATTTATTTATATTAATTCCTTGATCACATTCCAAATCAAATTCATCTATGTGTTGATAAACTTTTAAATAGGTTTCTTTATTTTCTGTTTTAAAAAAACCAACGGCATCGCATAAGTCACCATCAACAACAGTATCTTTAAAATAACACACGTGAAATTCTCCACCTTTAATTTTTGGATGGATACTTTGATTAAATAAATGAGTAGCTAAAAGTTTAGATTGCTCTATGAAATTTTCTGTAGATGAAAATAAATCTTCGCAAACATTAGCTAAACTGTTTAAAGAAACATCTGTTTTGCCTTTGAATTGGTAATAAATATCGGTTTTAAATGGAGATAAAAAATAACGCAAAACTGTTTCTTTTATAAAATCATCTTTAAATTTTATAGCCATATTACTTAAAGTTAGCTCTTCACCCAAACTTTTGTTGCCAACAAAATGAATAGCAAAATGCATCAGTTGCGCTTTCGAAAAATCAATCATAAAATTATTTTTATAGAAACATAAATATAGTATTCTAATTCTCTATGCTTTTAACAATATTTAAACAAGTTTTAAGATTAAAAGAACATAAATATTGTTTAAATAAAATAGTATTTCTTAATTAATAAATTAAATTTGTAGATATGCAAAAATTAACCTCTTATTTTTCCAAAAAAACGCTCTTAATATTAGGAGTAGTTTTACTTTCTTCATTTACTTTAATAAAATATGCATTTAATAGAAATGATGTTGTTTTAGAATTGATTTTTGGAAGTTTAAACCAATATCATTATTCTCCATTAACCCTTAATGATCAATTTAGTGAAAAAGTATTTGAAATTTATATTAGAAACATAGATTATAATAAAAAGTACTTATTGGAAAGTGATTTAACTGCTTTAGAAAAATATAAATTAGATATTGATAATCAATTAATATACAATCCGAAAAGGCACGATTTTTTTAATCTAGCTTCACAAATTATAGTAAGTAGAATTAAGCAAAAAGAGGTTTGGAGCAAAGAACTATTATCTAAACCATTTAATTATTCAGAAATTGAAGAGTACGAGACTGACTGGAAAAAAACAACCTTTGCTAAAACCGAATCTGAACTCAAAAATGAGTGGAAAAAAATGCTCAAATACCAAATATTAACCAGACTCGACGAGGCCTTAACCAAACAGGAATTGGCGAAAGAAAAAAAAGATACCTCAGTTAAAATATTATCTTTCGACTCTTTAGAAATAGATGCTCGTAGAAAAACATTAAAAGCTAACATAGAATTTTTTAAGCGATTAAACAAAATAACCCAACGAGAAAGATTTTCAGAATTTGCATCAGCAATTACTAAAGTTTACGACCCACATACTGAATATTTTGTACCTAAAGAAAGAAAGAAGTTCGACCAGGCTATGAGTGCACAATTTGAAGGCATTGGGGCAAGGTTACAACAAAAAGACGGCATCTTAAAAGTAAGCGAAATCATAGTAGGAAGCCCAAGCCATAAACAAGGAGAATTAAAAGCTGGCGACGATATTATTAAAGTAGCTCAAGGTAATTCTGAACCAATTGACATCATTAATATGGATATTGATGAAGCTATAGAACTTATTAAAGGAAGAAAAGGAACCGAAGTCAGATTAACAGTTAAAAAAACAGATAATAGCGTAAAAGTTATTCCTATTATTCGAGATGTGATTGAGATTGAAGAAACTTATGCTAAAAGTGGCATACTCGAAAATAAAAATAAAATTGGCTACATCTACCTACCCTCCTTTTATACTGATTTTAGCAGAACAGGCGCTCATCATTGTACACAAGATATGCGTAAAGAAATTGAAAAATTAAAAAAAGAAAACATCAAAGGCTTAATCATCGATTTAAGAGATAATGGCGGTGGATCTTTACAAGAAGTAGTTGAAATGGCAGGTTTATTTATACAAAAAGGCCCAGTGGTTCAAGTAAAGGGAAGTAGAGAAGTACCAGTAAGTATTATGGAAGACAGAAATCCAGAAATAGTTTGGGATGGTCCCTTAACTATTTTAATTAATGGAAATAGTGCAAGCGCGAGTGAAATTCTTGCTGCAGCCATGCAAGATTACAAACGTGCAATTATACTTGGTTCAAATAGTTTTGGTAAAGGAACCGTTCAATCTTTTATTGATTTAGATGTTTTATTATTGCCTCAATTTGACACGTTAAAGCCAACTGGTTCTATTAAAATTACACAACAGAAATTTTACAGAATTAATGGGGGCGCTACGCAGTTAAAAGGGGTTAAGCCCGATATTTTACTTCCTGATCCTTTTGCTTTTATTGATAGAGGTGAAAGAGAATTAGATTACCCGATGCCCTGGGACGAAATAATAAAAGCAAATTATAAAGAATACAATACTATTAATTATGCTGATATTATTAAAAAAAGTGATGCCAGAATATTAAAAAGCCCACAATTTGAAATAGTTAAACAGCAATCAAAAGAAATTAAATTAAAACGAGACGATACAAAATATAATCTTCAATTAGTTAAATTTCGTTTAGAACAGAAACAACTAAGAGATCAATCTAAAAAATATGAGGAATTAAGAAAAGATATAAAAGATTTTAGCGCTTCAATTTTAAAAGAAGATAAAATACGAAATTCAAGAGATACAGCAAAATTAGGAAGAGACGACCGATGGATTAAAAATGTTGCAAAAGATATTAATATACATGAAGCAACTAATTTAATAAATGATATGAAGTAGTTTTTATTATTTCGCTTCGTACTGTTCAATAATAGCTCTTACTAATTTATGGCGAATTACATCAGTATTATCTAATTCGATAACAGATATACCCTCTACTTTTTTTAATAAACGAACAGCCTGTATTAAGCCACTAGGCTGTTTACTGGGCAAATCAATTTGAGTTAAATCTCCCGTTACAATAAACTTAGCATTAGATCCCATCCTAGTTAAAAACATTTTCATTTGACTTTCGGTAGTATTTTGGGCTTCGTCTAAAATAACAAAAGCATTATCCAAAGTTCGACCTCTCATAAAAGCCAATGGGGCTATTTGTATAGTTCTGCTTTCAATATATTGATTTAGTTTTTCAATAGGCAACATGTCGTTTAAGGCATCGTAAAGAGGTTGCATATATGGATCTAGCTTTTCCTTTAAATCTCCTGGTAAAAAACCCAAATTTTCACCCGCTTCAACAGCAGGACGGGTAAGGATAATTCGTTTTACTTCTTTATTTTTTAATGCTTTTACTGCTAAAGCAACAGCGGTATATGTTTTACCGGTACCGGCCGGACCAATTGCAAAAAGCATGTCATTTTTAACAATACCATTCAAAATTTTTAATTGATTTGGTGTTTTTGCCTTAATTACCAAACCATTGTTGCCAAACAAAATAATATCGTTATTCGATATATCGTCTTTTAAATCCAAAAGATTATCGCCAGTTTGTCCCAATAATCTTTCAATAACTGTGTCGGTTAATACACCACTTTTATGAAAATGATCTACTAGCATGTCGAGTTTTTTTTCAAAGCGAGTAATTTCTTGAGAGTTGCCTAACAATTTAATAGAATATCCTCTCGCAACTATTTTAAGTTTTGGAAAGTGTTTTTGAATAATGTTTAATTTAACGTCATTAACACCATATATTTCAACAGGTTCAACGCTATCTAATGTAATAATTTTTTCGTTCATTTGATTTAAAATTCAACAGTAGATAATCCATATTGTTTATAACCCTGTTAATCTAAGTTCAAGTTAAAAAAAATAATGCACTGAAAAAATAATTATTTTTGAACAAATGAGAATTGTAACATTAACTACCGATTTAGGTTATCGTGACCATTATTTAGCCATAGTTAAAGCAAAACTTTTTTCACAGGAGCCAAATTTAAATGTTATTGATTTAAGTTGTGAAATTAAAGATAATTCAACTTCAAATGCAGCATATATTATCAGAAATTCTCTTCCTCATTTTCCTGATGGAACTATTCATTTAGTTGCTGTTAAATGGATAATAGATAAAAGCGACTTAAATAAAAATATCACAATTGACAACTCTAGATTTTTAATCACCAAATACCTCAATCAATATATTATTTGCCCTGATAATGGCCTACTTACTTTGATTGATCCAAATTTTAATGCTGAAGTTTACCAATTATATTATGAAGGAGAAAACAAGCACCATTTTTTCTTAAAAGATGTTTTTGTGGATGCTGCTATTCATCTATGTCGTGAAAAAGAATTAACCGATATCGCTTCTCTTAC
>CAMCZO010000014.1 GCA_945887955.1 Chitinophaga pinensis
TTTCAGATCGCGTCAAATACCAAAGCATTTACAACAACTGCACTTGCTATTTTAGAAGAGGAAGGTAAATTAAAATGGACTGACAAAGTGATTGACCATATTCCTGAATTCAAAATGTATAATAATTATGTTACCGAGAATTTTAATATCCAAGATCTATTAACGCATCGCAGCGGACTTGGTTTGGGTGTAGGAGATTTAATGTTTTTTCCAGATGGTTCAGATTTTACGATTAAAGATGTTGTAAGCTCCTTTCAGTATTTTAAACCTGTATCAGCCTTTCGAACAAAGTTTGATTATGATAATTTATTATACATGGTGGCAGGTGAAGTAATTGCAAGAGCCAGCGGCATGAGTTATGAATTATTTGTGCAAAAGCGAATTATCGAAACTTTACAAATGAACAATACCTTTGTTGGTTCATTGCAGAAAGACAAAAGCAATTTGGCAGCGCCACACTCATCTGAATCCAGTACAATAAAAATAATAGATAGTTATGACATAGGAATGGCAGATGCAGCCGGTGGAATATTCTCTAATGTTGCAGATATGTCAAAATGGATGTTGCTGCATTTAAATAAAGGAAAGTATGGGGCTGATTTAAAATCTTCTTTGTTTTCATTAAAAAATCACCGTGAAATGTGGCGGATACATACTGTTTTAGAAACAAATAATAATCCAAGATACAATTCCCATTTTAACGGTTATGGTTTAGGTTGGGGATTAACGGATTTAGTAGGAAAATTTGAAGTATCGCATACTGGCGGACTGCCCGGAATGCTTTCTATCGTAGCGATGTATCCAGATTTAAATTTAGGGATAGTTATTTTAACCAATACTGAAAATGGAGGTGAAGGACTTTTTTCATCCATTGCAAATACCATTGCTGACAGTTATTTAGGCTTGGACGATTATGCATGGATAGATAAAATGGTAGCGTGGAGAAATAAGGATAAAAATGAAGAGGATAGTATCACAAAAAAAACGTGGGAACAAGTTGATTTGGCAAAAAAAATTAAGGTAAAAAATGAAAACTATTTAGGAATATATGCCGACAAATGGTTTGGGAAAGTGGAAGTGTTTGAAAAAAATAAGCAATTATGGATTAAATGTTTTCGTTCTCCAAAATTAAATGGACCAATGGCTTTTTACAATGAAAATACTTTTGCCATAAAATGGGAATACCAAGCAATGAATTGTGATGCTTTTGCAATGTTTTCTTTTGACGATACAGGTAAAGCACAATCTATTAAAATGAAAGGTATTTCACCAAATATAGACTTCAGCTTTGACTTTCAAGATTTAGATTTAAAAAGAATTAATAAATAAGCAAGCCGAATAATTTACTTATTAGTAAAATAAAATAGTATTTAATACATATATTTGAAAAACAAGATGCTAATTCATCTTATTGATTCTCCAAAATTATAATTGACCCGTATTTGAAATTTCGATTAATTAATCATAAAACACAAAGACTCTCAGCCAAATATTTGACTGATGTTTATGATTTGTCTTGTGGAGAAAAAGAATTTATTTACTGTTGTGTTCCAAATGGAGAAATAGGAATTACGGTAATTTTAGATGGGGACTGCCATATAAAAACAGAAGATGGATGGCAGAAACAATCGAACGTGCATCTTTACGGATTAATTAATAAAGTTCAATTACTTAAAATGAGCCCCAATTACCGTGAAATTTCATTTGGGTTTTATCCACATTGTTTGCAATTGTTTTTAAAAGACGCCTTGCATTCGACTAATAAAACCAATGGAACAGATTTGTTTGATTTATTTAAAAAAGAGGAAGTCAATAAACTGTATGAGAATTTAAGCCAATGCAAAAATGATGGAGCTTTAATGGATAAAATTGAAGATTTTTTGAAAGATAATATTCTTCTTGAAGAATTGGATAAAAGGATTTTAGTAGCCCACCATTTAATTACAAATAAAAATATGTATAAGGTTGATGAGATAAGTTCAATCTTAAATGTTACATCCACCACTTTACGAACTCTTTTTAATAAACATGTTGGAATTTCCCCAAAAGACTTAATCAAGATCCATCGAATAAAAAAGGCATTGGGCTATCAGGTGACTAATGAGGAAACACTTACTCAAATAGGCTATCATTTAAACTATTTCGACCAAGCTCATTTCTGTAAGGATTTTAAAGATTCAATAGGCATTTCTCCTAAACAATATTTTTTAAATAGCCAACTATCTTCCGATTTTTCTGATTTTCAACATTGGCGCTATGATAGTTTTGAAACTATAATCAAATAGGAATCATACTACTTATCGTATAATTATGATACATGAGGTCTCTTCACTCAATATTATTTTTATGTTAACAAGTATCTCACTTTCGATTTTTACAATTTTATATTCTTTGGCCGCGATATTTTTATCAAATATTAATTTAAAATTTTTAAAAATGAAAAAAATTATACTATTTACAATTTCCTTTTTGTTTTTTTTAAGCAAGGTAACTGCACAAACCTCAACCAATGCGGCAGGTGGCGATGCTTCAGGCGTAGGCGGCTCGGTTGCCTATTCGGTAGGGCAACCATTTTATATTACCTATTCGGGCGCCAATGGTTCAGTCGCTCAAGGGGTGCAGCAAACCTATCAAATTTTTAGTTTAGGAATAAACCAAAGCGAACTAAATATTTCTTTAGCTGTTTATCCCAACCCAACTTACGATAACCTAAACATAGAGATAAAAGAGTTTAATAACGAAAATTTAAGCTACGAATTATTTGATATTCAAGCTAAACTATTGGCAAGCGGATTAATAACAAGCAAGCAAACTCAAATAAACCTGATTAATTTGCCACCTTCGGCATACGTAATGCACATCAGCCAAAAAAATAAAAAAATACACTCATTTAAAATAATTAAAAACTAAAAATTATGAAAACAAAAATTTATTCTATCCTAGCTGGGCTTTTATTATCGGTAAGCGTATTTGCCCAAGCCCCACAAAAAATGAGTTTTCAAGCCGTAATTCGTAACAGTAGTAATGCACTTGTAACATCAACAGTGGTAGGCATGAAAATAAGTGTTTTGCAGGGTTCGCCAACAGGCACAGTTGCATATAGCGAAACGCAATCGCCAACTACTAATGCCAACGGTTTGGTAAGTTTACAAATAGGTGCAGGAGCGGCTATATCAGGTACTTTTGCTGCGATTAATTGGGCAACTGGCTCTTATTTTATAAAAACCGAAACCGACCCAACAGGAGGTAACGCGTATTCTATTATAGGCACAAGCGAATTATCAAGTGTGCCCTATGCGTTGTTTAGTGCAAATGGATCTTCATCTGCTGGTAGTTTTTCACATTACAAAGGTGAACTATTTGGTGGTGGCATTATAGTATCTGTTTATAAAACGGCTGGTGTAGAGCATGGTTTAATTGCAGGTTTAAGTGATTTAAGTCCAGGGATACCATGGGCAACACCATCTTACACTAGTCTTTCAGTGTCAGGTGGAGCAACTAACCAAGTTGATGGCCTTGCTAATTCAAATGCCATAGTAGCAGATTTTGGAGCAGGCAACACTTATGCAGCTGGTTTGTGTCGAGCATCTACTGCTGGAGGTTTTAACGATTGGTATTTGCCTGCATCATTTGAATTACAGGATTGTTTAAAAGCTGCAAGCATTATAAATAATATTTTAGGTAATTCGAATGGGATTTATGTTGGTAATCCTATAGGGAATTATGGGCTCATTAATTGTTATTGGAGTTCTACAGAAATAGCTTCCTCAACCGCTTGGTACCAATCCTCCCCATTTTTATTTTTAGGATGGTATAATACTATTAAAACTGAATCATATAGAGTTCGTGCAGTTAGGAGATTTTAAAAATAAATTTTTATTCCTGAGCGAAATTTTTTGAAAGAGATTTTGATTAATTAGGAAATTTTATGAAACGCAAGAAAACACACTCACTTAAAATAATTAAAAACTAAAAATTATGAAAACAAAAACTCAACAATTTAGAGTTTTATTACTAACCCTAATAATTACCGGTTCAATATTTGCTCAAGTGCCACAAAAAATGAGTTACCAAGCCGTAATTCGTAATAGCAGTAATACGCTTATAACCTCAACTTTGGTAGGCATGAAAATAAGTGTTTTGCAAGGCACGCCAACAGGCACAGTTGCATATAGTGAAACGCAATCGCCAACTACTAATGCCAACGGCTTGGTAAGTTTACAAATTGGTGCAGGAGCTGTTGTTTCAGGAACATTTACTGCGATTAACTGGGCAAATGGCCCTTATTTTATAAAAACTGAAACCGATCCTACAGGAGGTAACGCTTATTCTATTTCAGGCACAAGCGAATTAACAAGTGTGCCCTATGCCTTGTTTTGTGCAAATGCAACACCTGGCCCGGCAGCCCCAATTCATTTCATAGGCGAACTATTTGGTGGTGGAATTGTAGTAAGTGTTTATAAAATTTCTGGTATTGAACATGGCCTTATTGCCAGTTTAACAGATTTAAGTTCAGGGATACCATGGGCAACAGCATCTTACACTAGTCTTTCAGTGGCAGGTGGAGCAACAGACCCAGTTAATGGACTTGCAAATTCAAATGCCATAGTTGCAGATTTAGGCGCAGGCAACACTTATGCGGCTGGTTTGTGTCGAGCATCTACTGCTGGTGGTTTTAACGATTGGTATTTGCCTGCAGTATTTGAATTACAGGATTGTATAGATGCTGCAAGCATTATAAATAATATTATAGGTAATTCGAATGGGATTTATTTGGCTTTGAGCCCTCGTTATTGGAGTTCAACCCAAACTGGTCCAACTGGCGCTTGGTACCAAGCCACATCATATTTATATTTGGGGTCTTATAGTACCTATAAAAATAATACATATAGGGTCAGAGCAGTTAGGCGTTTTTAAAAAAAATTTTTCTTCCTAAGCTTAGCGTAATTTTTTGAAAGAGATTTTGATTAATTTATAATTTTTAGGTCATTCAAAAAAGTACAATCATTTAAAATAATTAAAAACTAAAAATCATGAAACTAAAAATTTATTCTATCCTAGCAGGGCTTTTATTAACATTAAATGTATTTGCTCAAGCGCCACAAAAAATGAGTTTTCAAGCTGTAATTCGTAACAACAGTAATGCACTTTTAACATCAACTTTGGTAGGCATGAAAATAAGTGTTTTGCAGGGCTCGCCAACAGGAACTGTTGCGTATAGCGAAACGCAATCGCCAACTACGAATGCCAATGGTTTAGTAAGTTTACAAATTGGTTCAGGTATTGTTGTATCAGGAACATTTACTGCGATTAACTGGGTAACAGGCCCTTATTTTATAAAAACCGAAACTGATCCTACAGGAGGGAGTGCTTATTCTATTATGGGCACAAGCGAATTAACAAGTGTGCCCTATGCATTGTTTAGTGCAAACGCAGCTGTTGGGGGATTTACACACTACCTAGGCGAAGCCTTTAATGGCGGAATAATTTATTACCTATACAAAGGCAGCGATGGTTTAGAACATGGCTTAATAGTAGCACTTACCGAAAGTTTAGCTGCTTGGCAAACAACAGGTACATTAGTAAACGCAAATCGTACCGAAGACGGGGCTTACAATACAAATTTAATGACAGGTAGCCCAGCAGCAACGTATATTGCATCATTAGGTGCAGGTTGGTATTTACCAAGTATTGACGAATTAGCGTTATTGTATTACAACCGTTACAGTGCCCAAAAAGGTTTGCGTACTGGCGGAAATACCCTGTTATCAAATATAGCTTACTATTGGAGCAGTAACGAGTATAACGCTACCTCTGCGTACGCCTTCAACTTCAACCTTGGTTACGCCTCCAACGCTAATAAAGCAGGCGCCGGTACGTCCATCGTGCGTGGAGTAAGGGCTTTTTAACAATTTATTTAACAATTTAATAGTTGCGTTAGATTTTTATGTAGTTTTAATAATTATATCGGTTATAAAATTATTGAATTATGGCCTAATAATAAGCAGCCGCCAATTAAAAAACGTATTAGAGAAATATATTAAAAAAAGCCATTCTGAAAAGAATGGCTTTTTGATTTTAAAATATATAAAAGCTTTTTGAAGGCCTTGGTAAAATTAATTATTAGTCTTCGCTTCTGCTTAATGAATAAATAACTAAACCAAAACCAATTTTATTGATGGCATCAGCAATGTTATATACTATGTCCATTGCAGCTACTGCAGCTTTAGGATCAGTAACTAATTGAATTCCAAATAATCCTCCTGGAGTTCCTAAAATATAACCTAAAGGATAAATAGCCCAACCTACTAAAACAAACCAAGCTAAAACTCTGGTAGCTTTTGCTACTTGCGGACCAGCTGTTTGAGCTAGTTGAGCAACTTCACCAAACCAAATTAGGTAAGCAATATAAAAATACGCAGCACCTGAAATTACTCCCCACATTACGCTATTATCACGAGAAATTGTCTCACCAAAATAACCAGTAACTAACATAACTAAAGAAGCAAAAATTAACTTCCATAATAAACCTATTTTAGCACCTGCTTTTTTGGTAATTAAATAAAATTCAACACACATTAATGGCACTGTTAAGATCCAGTCAACATATCTAAAAAAAGTTGGCGATTCGCCTGTTTCTAAATTATAACCTCTCATGTAGTAGTAATGCACTGCTGCAATAAAAGTTATTAGTCCAGAAACTAAAACTGATGTTCTCCATTTTTGAGAAGTGTTACTTAACTCAAAAAAGAAGAAAACTGATGCGGCCATCATGGCCATTGTTCCGATAAAAAACGTAAAGGCTACGTAATTATCTGTTGCAATTTTTAAATGTTCCATTTTTTTATTTATTAAAATTTATATAGTCCTACTCTTAAGGATTTTCAGTTTCTCCCTGTTTTTTATCGGTTTATCAGCTCCAATTTTATTTAAAACAATTTAATATGATAAATGTTTATTTAATTGTTAAAATATTTAACAAGTATATTTAATTCATTTTAAATTTCAAAAATATATTCGGCAGAATGGCTCTTTTTGTCGGTAGACGTTCCAATTTTAAAGATAAAACCGGATTTTTGCTAGTTTATAAGTTAAAAACCCATAAATTATTGTATTGCCGCCAAAAAAATATAAGCATTTAAGCACATATAAAATAGGGCCGGGAATGATATCCAAATGCTATCTTTTGATTTTATTCTTATTATTAAGCCTGATAACATAAGTAAGGCAAGGCCTATAGACGATATTATTAAAATTGGAGTAAATTTTAGTCCGATTAATAGGCCCATGGCCCCTAAAAGTTCTAATATTATGGTTAATAGTCCAAGTTTATCTAAATTAAATCGTTTGAATTCGTTTTTCATATGGGGCGATAAAAAATATGAAGCAACATAAGTAAAGAAAGAGATGCTTGATAATAAAATACAAATTTCTTTTAAATTCATAAAGGGTATTTTGATGCAATTGCTATAAAAGCACATAAAATCAAAAGGAATAGAGAAGGCAGATGTTTTATAAAAATATTTTTTATTTTAAAATGAAAATATTGAGCGACAATCATGAAAAGGCCCATAAGAACTGAGGAAACAAAAACAAATGACGAAAACCAAATACCAACAAAAAGCAATGTTGCTAAACAAATTTTTGTTGCCCCTACAAAATTGCGGGTTAAATCGCTTAGACCAAATTGCTTAAAGTCTTTAAGCACATTATCAAACCTAAAAATCCAAACATAAGCAACAGATAGTGCTATAGTTATTTGTGTTAATTTTATAATGTATTCCATTTATTTATTTTTAAAATTTATGGCGTATTAAAAATAGATTTGTTTTTTAAAATTGAAAAACGCGTTCTAATTTCGAATATAGTTTTTATTAATTATTTATTGCTTTTTTCCAATGCAATTTGCTTTTCAAATTGATTATGTATTATAAGTATAAGTAAGCCAAAAATAATAGCAGTTAAAATCAAGGCTGTATTTAATAAACCACTAACAGAAAAAGATACCCTAATTAAGATAGTAGATATTATAAAGCCAGAGTTTCTAATGACCTTATGAAAATCAACAGTATGAAAAAAAGAAAATAATAATAAAACAACATCTGCAATAATTAAAATAGTAAAAAATTGTTCGAAGAAAATATTATTGATATTTTTAAATGAGACTTCTGAATCTGAATTAAGCTCAACAGAGCTTATTAGCCAATTTATAAATGAATAAATAGCAACAAAAAACAGAATGGGCACTAAAGAGGCAGCAATTATTTTTTTAATTTTTATAAATCTTACAGTGCCTTCAATTTG
The DNA here is from genome assembly GCA_945887955.1 of Chitinophaga pinensis. GTDB lineage: Bacteria > Bacteroidota > Bacteroidia > B-17B0 > Aurantibacillaceae > Aurantibacillus. The sequence continues at coordinate 8,305 of CAMCZO010000014.1, forward strand.
AGAATCTTCGTTTTCATCGGTTCGGTATCTTTTTTTACTTTGTTTGTAAAATTGTAAAATAAGAAAAAAAAGTAAAACGGAAGCCACTAAATCATATGTAAACTGTAAATCATATTTTATTTTAAACCAGTCAGATGAAAGTGACAAATTAGAAAGATCTTTGAATAATCGTCGGATAATAATAAGGGTAATGATTTCATATTGCTTGCTGATATATGTTGTAATAGATTTTGGCAGATAATGTATTAATAAGTATACCTCATAAACAAGAATAAATGAAAAAGGCGTATAAATTGCAGCTATAGGATTTTTAAGTAAATCTGATGGATTATTTAGCGAAATAATACCAAAATCAACGAGGTAAATTATTAATAGATGAATAAGGAAGCTGGCAATGGCTATTAATAAAATAACACGTTCACTTCTTTTTTTAGTTTTCTCCGAAAGAAGATTATGATAAAGAAGCTTAATTTTCTCCATAAAGCATAAATTCCAATTTTATTAGCAATTAACCTTTATTTAACAAATTAAAGCTGATAAAGTTTTAAATTTCGATAAAATAGCTGTATCTTTTAATAGGCATTTATCTTTTCTTGATAAGCTATCATGTAAATAACAACTATTTAGATTCGAATAGGCTCTTGAGTTAAATTTAATTTTCAAGAACTTTTTTCTTATAAAATAAATGCATAAGTATAACGTGGGGCAGGCTTATGCAGGCTAAAAAAATAAAACCATCTGCCTGCAAACGATATAAATCAAAAAGCCCAATGAAATCAAAAATAAATAAGGCTAAGAAAAGAGACAGGGCGCCAATTAAATACGGTAATGCTTTTTTATACAAAGGTATAGAATTGATATGTAATTTAAGTTTTAAATGCCCCCAGGCATTTAGGCTGTGCTGACAAATAAAATATAGAGAAAAAGCAAGAATTAATGGCATTTTACAGCCCACAATAAGAATTAAAATCAGCATTAAAAAACCGCCTTTTTTAAATAATAAAAATTCACATGAAAGATAAACTAAGCTAATTAGAGACAAAGGAATTTTAAACATGATTAATTCATTCGTATATAATTTAATATTTTCTAAGCCTCCAATTTTTGAGATAACTTCAATTGATTCATTCAAATGAGTAAAAATAATAAATAATAAAATAGATAATCCTATTAGAAAACTCCTTATGTAGATGCTGATGCTATTCAAATTAATTCCCATTTCCTCTAATTCGGATTCTCCAAAATGAAAAGAAGAATATAGTATAAAAAATATAATCGAGAATAATGGAAAGTAGTGCCAAATTAAAAAATAGAATATAATTAGTAATAAATACTTTAAAATAAATTGAAACAAAGAACTTTTATTCTCAATTTTCAGCAGGTGATCAACTGAACCATGAGGAATTCCAACCAACAATAAGCCGATAATTATTAAAAAATATCCGAAATTAAGTGATGTAACATTACTGTAATAGTGTATTATAAAATAAATTAAAACACTAACAAATGAAAATAAATAACGCAAACCATTTGTTTTTTTTAAATGTATAAATAAAGACTTTATAAAAGTAAAGATGGGCAAAGATGCAAATATTTTAAGCTCTTGTCCAACAGTTGTTTTTTCATCTAAAAATAAAAAGATAGTATATATATTTTGACTTTTAAACAAGTTCGTAAAAATCTTTTTTCCTTTTTTAGGCCATTTAAGAAGTATAGTAAGCAAAAGAATATCGTAAAACCGAAAACGACTTTTTTTATGGAGTGATATTTGATTAAAAGGTTTAAAGTTTTCGTTGTAGATATTATCAGAAACTATTGAAGCAAAATTATACATGTTTTTAAATCCATATCCTGTGCTTGGCTTAATTAAATTTGCCTTAGCACCAGTATTTAAAACGCCTTGAAAATCATTTTTAGGATGTTGATAGCTTGTCATTGGAATACAACCAGATTCTTCAGCAACAATTTCATAGCTGCCATATTCAGCTTTTATTTTTTTATCTAAAATTTTCTTAGCGTAATCCAAATCAATTTTTTCTGATCCAAATCGGGTTAATTCAATTAATGATTCTTTTGATGAGAAAGGGAGTGTGTAAAAAAATTGTGTAAAATCACTTTGGTCTACATTAAAGTTCATCATTTCAAAAGAATCTTTAAGAAAAACAGGCTTTTCACATTTAATGTGTAGTCCATAAAATGATTGATTTAAGTATATTTCATTAGAACTTAGTTGAGAATATGGAGGGGTTCTACTATCAAATATGAATTTGGATTTTAATGTCCCACCTGAAGTATTTAAATGATAAATTTCATCAACAGAAATTATTGTATCTGCATAAAAGCTTAAGATAGGAATGTCTTCGTTTACTAGTTTATTTATTATGTGCTCATATAAATCAATACTTTTAATAAAATAATAGGGTTGTTTTTCAATATTTTGTGAAGGAGAGCCATTAACTTCAATGGCAGTATAATAATGACTTATTATAGGCTTAAGATCATTAACAATTGAATCATTTGGTGAGGCCCAAAAGCAATAAGTTTTATCATTTGTATTCTTTTTTGTTGGCTCAACAACTGCGATTTTTTTATTTGAAATCAAGCCTCTTTTTAATAGAGATAAAAGAATTAAACTATTGCCTGCGCCAAGGCCTATAAAAAGGAAATCATAAACCGTTTCATTATTAATAAAAGTAGTGGATGATTTTGTTTTATTCATAATATGATCAATTAAAGGTAAATCATAAAACAACATAAATAAACAAAGGATTTTGAATTTTCAAAAAAAACTAATAATTTTGAAAAAAACATTTATGAAAAGAATTATTTTACTTTTATTTATTATTGCAACGTTTTTACCATCTTGCAAAAAAGCTTACACCTGCGATTGCACGGTAACAGAAAAAATAACTGATGATGCTACTGGAGATGTAGAAACCTTTGTGTATAAAAATAACACTTCTGTTTATAGTGAGAAGATGACAGAAGCTCAGGCCTCATCAGCTTGTGAACATGAAGAAACTGGCATTCAATCAAATTTTGATGCACTGATGACAGATAATGGCACAAACCCTCCTGACCCGAATGATGTTGTTACCACAGATTGTAAAATAAAATAAAACATAAAAATCTAAACATGAAAAATTCTCATTTAATTTTAATTTCTATAGTTGTTTTGGCAATTATTTCTTGTAAAAAAACATATACTTGTGATTGCGAAACCGATACTGTAATCTCTTTTATGGGATCAGGCGATTCAATATATTCTAAATCTACAACAGTTCCTTATAGTGAAAAGATGACAGAGAATCAAGCCCAATCTGCTTGTGATCACGAAGCTGCCTCTATAAAAACAACAGAAGAAAATGCCATTAAGAATCAAATTCCTCCCGGACTAGGAATATCCACGCAGGTTTCTACTACTTGTGATTTAAAATAAATGATTTTTTGAAATTTATTTAAAATTAATTAAAACACAATAGCTTCAATATCTGAGTCGTTTACAATATTTGGAATGGTAACTATTAAATTAGGGGTTCTTTCCATTTCGCGTTTAATCGCAAATAAAGCTTCTTCGTTTCTGGCCCAAGCTCTTCGAGAAATGCCATTGTTAACATCCCAAAACAACATTTGCTCAAGTTTTTTTTCGGCATCATCGCTTCCGTCCAACACTAAACCAAATCCGCCATTAATTACTTCTCCCCATCCAACGCCGCCACCGTTATGCAAACTTACCCAAGTAGCGCCTCTAAAAGCATCTCCTACAAAATTTTGAACAGCCATATCAGCGGTAAATTTACTACCATCATAAATGTTGGAGGTTTCTCTGTAAGGCGAATCGGTTCCGCTTACATCATGATGATCGCGACCTAACACGACTGGCGCTGAAATAAGTCCAGTTTTAATGGCTTGATTAATGGCTTTCGCAATTTTAATTCTTCCTTCGCAATCTGCATATAAAATTCGCGCTTGAGACCCAACTACTAAGTTATTTTTTTTAGCATCTTTAATCCAAACTATATTATCATGAAGCTGTTGTTTTATTTCTTCAGGAGCATTTTGATAAATTTTAGAAAGAACTTCTTCGGCTAATTTATCGGTAATTTCTAAATCTTCAATTTTTGCTGAGGTACAAACCCATCGGAAGGGGCCAAAACCATAATCAAAACACATTGGCCCTAAAATATCCTGTACATAACTTTTGTATTTAAAGTCGCCATTACTTTTTAAAATATCGGCTCCTGCGCGACTTGCTTCTAACAAAAAAGCATTACCATAATCAAAAAAGTACATGCCCTTTTCTGAAAATTTATTTATGCAATCGGCATGCCTTCTTAACGTTTTTTGAATTTCTTCTTTAAATTTGTTAGGGTTTTCAACCATCATGGCGTTGCTTTCTTCTAAAGAATAACCACAAGGATAATAGCCGCCGGCCCAAGGATTATGTAAAGAAGATTGATCGGTTCCTATATCAACTTGTACATTTTCTTTCAAAAGCATTTCCCATAAATCAACTACATTGCCTTGATAAGCCAAGCTCACAGCCTCTTTATTTATTTGCGCTTGTTTAGTTCTATTTATTAATGCCTTTAAATCAGTATAAATTTCATCTATCCAACCTTGAGCCAAACGCGTTTGTGCAGCTTTGGGATTAATTTCGGAGGTGATAGAAACTAGGCCTGCAATTTTTGCTGCTTTTGGTTGGGCCCCACTCATACCGCCTAAACCACAGGTTACAAATAATTTTCCTTTACGATCTTCGTGTGTTTTGAATTTTTTTCGTGCAGCATTCATAACAGTTATTGCGGTGCCGTGTACAATGCCTTGGGGACCAATATACATAAAACTACCTGCTGTCATTTGACCATATTGAGTTACACCTAAGGCATTATATTTTTCTAAATCATCGGGCTTACTATAATTTGGAATCATCATTCCGTTTGTAACAACTAAACGCGGAGCATCTTTATGCGAAGGAAACAAGCCAGTAGGATGACCGCTATAAATTACAAGCGTTTGCTCATCTGTCATAGTTGCTAAATAGCTCATCGTTAATAAATATTGTGCCCAGTTTTGAAAAACCGAACCATTACCACCGTAGGTTATTAATTCATGAGGATGTTGAGCAATATCGTAATCTAAATTATTACTTAACATGTGCATAATTGCAGCAGCTTGGATGCTTTTATGAGGATAATCTGAAATTGGCCTAGCATAAATTTTATAATCGGGGCGAAATCGATACATATAAATTCGACCAAATGTTTTTAATTCTTCGGCGAATTCTTTTGCTAAAATAGCATGATCTTTTTTATCAAAATAACGTAAGGCGTTTCTAAGGGCTAATTTTTTTTCGTCTAAAGAAAGAATATCTTTTCGCTTGGGCGCATGATTAATATTAGGCTCATAAAGTTTTTGATTAGGCAATTCTTTAGGAATGCCTTGTAAAATATTATTTTGAAATTCGTTTAGAGTCATACTTAAATATAAAAAGAGTAACTGTTATTTTTTATTTTCTATTTTATCAAAAGAGTCTGTGTTTTTGTTATAGCCATAAGGACAATGCTTGCAACCGCTTTTACAACAATAGCCTCGTTTTAAATGATATTTTTCAGTAAAAACAACATAGCCTTCTGGGCTATAATAAAAATCTTCAGAATTTAACTGTTTATCAAACATGATGAGTTAAAGTTAAGAACTAAAAAACTAAGTAAACTTATTCTAAGCGTTTAATTGAACAGCCTATTGATTTAGTTTCTTGCATTTGTGGCCTTTCATTTTTAAGTAATGAAGTAAGGGCATCTTTTAAATAAAATGCTTTAACTGCAGATGGATCTTTAATATTATCATCAATAGCGCCTTTATAAATTAAGGTTTTAGAATTAAATAAAAAGCAATGAGGAGTTTTTGCGGCACCAAAAGCATCAGCTAATTGGCTTTTTTCGTCAATTAAATATGCGCATTTTAGTTTTTGATTAGTATAATATTTTATCATTTCTTCAAAACTATCTTCTTCATTGCGTTGGGCTTCGTTGCTGTTAATTATAGCACAACCAATACCATTTGACAAACAAAAATCAGTTATGCTTTTAATGCGACCTTCGCTTTTTATAACGTAAGGGCAAGTGTTACAACTAAAAATAACCAAAAGGCCTTTGTTTGTTATTAATTCTTTTAGAGAAACCTGTTTGCCCGAAACACCTTTCATCAGGTAATCGCTTTTAGGCAAGGAAGAATTTATAGGTAATTCATCTAGTTCGGCCTTATTAATAAATGAAATTGAGATAGCGCTAATAATGATGGCTATATAAAAAAATAAGATTTTGTTTTTCATGAGTTTGAATTAAATGAATACAAATTTAAGTTATTAAAGTTCAGGAAATCATATTTTTTGAACTTAATTTTATATTAAATCGTTATAATTGTTAATCATTTTCCAATTTACTTTATAAAAAATTGATTGTTTATTTTTTTTTAAAAGGAATGTAAATCGAGGAGGAATATTTAAGAAATTTATATTGTGGAAGAAAATCTTATAGAAGAACAGAAAAAAAAATCACGATTAAAACAAGTCGGGAAGATTATTTTTTATGTTTTTTTGGTTATGTTATTGTCTATTTTGTCATTAGTCTCATTATTATTAATTTATGAAGATGAGGTAAAATCAGCTATTCTTTCTAAGTTAAACGCTCAACTTAACGCTGAGGTTAAAATTAACCCAAGCGATATAAACATCACTATTTTAAAATCTTTTCCTGATTGCTCGATTGAATTTAAGGACGCGCTTATGATGGAGGCCATAAAAATACAAAAGCGAGACACACTTTTGTTTGCTAAACAAATTAATTTATATTTTAATATAATGGATTTATGGAACAAAAAATATAACATTAAAAAAATAAAAATTGATCGGGCTAGAGTAAAAATTGCGATATCAGAAACTGGCAGTTCAAACTATGTTTTTTGGAAAAAATTAAATAATCAAAGTATAAAAACAAATGACACCTTAAGCTTTAAACTGAACTTAATAACCATTAAAAACAGTAGGTTGTTTTATAATGATAAACAACAACAATTTAGAACCGAAGTAGCCATTAATCAGCTTGATTTAAAAGGAAATTTTACTGAAACTGATTTCGAACTTTCTACAAAGGGGAATCTTTTGGTTGATTTAATAGCATCAAATAATACAATTTATTTAAAGAAAAAGAAAATTAATTTTTCGGTTGATTTAAATATAAAAGGACCTGCTTTTGCTTTTAATGAGGCAAGAATTAATTTAAATAAGATGGCCCTTGATTTTAATGGAAAAGGGGTTTATAAGGATAGCCTCGAAAGTTTAGAACTTAATTTTATAGCACCGGATATGGATATCGCTTCTGTGATGTCTTTATTACCAAAAAAAGTATTAACCAATATAGATGATTATAATAGTACAGGAAATTTTTATGCGAAAGGCGAACTTAATTATTCTTTAAAAAATGAATGGAATATTAAATCTGCTTTTGGAATTAAAAATGGAGAGGTTACCTATAAGCCAAAATCTACGAAATTAACTAATGTTAAAATAGAAGGAGATTTTAATTACAGTAAACTATCTTCTGGCTTAAATTTAAAGAATGTGAATTTAAAATTAAATAACGATGAAATTGAGGGTTCGTGCATAATTAAAGATTTTAAAGCGCCCTATTTAAAATTAGTTACACAAGCAAAAGTTCATCTAGAAAATTTACAATCATTTTATCCAATAGACACAATTAAATTATTAAAAGGGAATCTTAGCATTAATGCTAATTTGGAAGGCTTGATTAGCGATTTAACTAATAAAACATTTTCTGAACTTGTTAAGTTAAAACTAGAAGCTATATTAAATAATGTTGAAGTATTGTTTAAAGGAGATGAGCATTCTTTTATTTTAGAAAATTGTAAGATTATTGCTCAGGATAGGGAAATTGAAGTAAAGGATTTAAAATTAAAAAAAGGCGATTCTGACCTTGAAGTGAATGGTAAATTACCAGGATTTTTTAAATACATTTTAGATAGTAACTCTCCATTAATTATTGAGGGAAGATTATTTTCAAATTACTTAAGGCTTGAAGATCTTTTGCCAAAACAAATATCTTCTGAAAAACAAAATTCAGCAATTATTCCTAAAAATATAAATTTTACGTTAAAGACCGAAATAAATAAACTCTCATATTCTAAATTTTTAGCTAATACTATTTCGGGGCAGATTGAGATAAAAAATCAAAAGGCTATGATTAGCGATATGAGACTAAAAACGATGGATGGCACCGCGCAAATAGATATACTTGCTGATAATACGGGAGACAATTTGATCGTAGACTTAAGTAGTATAATTAAGGAGATAAATATTAAGCAGTTATTTAAATCGTTTAATAATTTTGGTCAAAGCACACTTATAGATGCACAAATAAATGGGCTTGCAAATGTAAATATTAACTTTTCAGGTAAATGGAATAATAGGCTCGAGGCCGACTTAAAATCTATAGAGGCTTCAGGCAATATTAGTATTGATAAAGGAGAATTAATTAATTTTAAGCCGCTTATGAGCCTTTCAAAATATTTAAAAATAGAAGATTTAATGCATATTAGATTTTCGACTCTAGAAAGTAATATTAAAATCAAAGAGTCTATAATTAATTTTCCTAAAACTGCGATTAAAAACTCGGCATTAAATTTAGAGTTAGGGGGGACGCATAGTTTTGATAATATAATCGATTATCAAATAAGATTATTAGTTTCGGAGTTAAAATCAAAAGCAGGTAAATCAAAACAAGAGGATTTTGGAGACATAGAGATGGACCTCGAAGATAAACGAACTATTTTTATGAGAATGAAAGGAAGCATTGATAATCCAAAAATAGAATATGATTTCAAGGGACTGAAAACTAAAATAAAAGAAGATATTATAAAAGAAAAACAAACCTGGAAGGAATTAAAAGAACAATTTAAACAGGACATTGGCATAGGTAAAAAAGACACATTAGATAAAAAAGATAAAGCAACGCAAACTAAATTTGAATTAGAAAAACCTAAAAATAATAAGTTAAAGCCAACATTAGAATTAAAAAAGAAATCTGAAGATGATGATGACTTTTAAAGGAATATAGAGTTTAGAATTAGTAGATTCGGTTTAATTTTTTTAATCAGTATCTTTATCAATCTTAATCTAGTTATTGTGAACATTTACGATAAAAAAAATCGATGGAAATTAGGGCTTGCCCTTATGGCTTTCTTCATTGTGATTGCATCGTTTTGGTATACTGATAATTTAGTAAAAAATATTTCGAATAACGAAAAACAAAAAGTGAAATTATGGGCTAAGGCAGTTCAGAAAAAAGCTAGTTTAGTTAAATTTACAAAAAAACTTTTCGAAAAAATTAAATTAGGCGAAACCAAAAAAGCCGAACTTTTTGCCGAAGCAACAAAAGAATTAAGTAAAGGCTCAGATTTAAGCATTAATCAAGACATCTCTTTTATTTTAAAAGTTTTACAAGAAAACACGACCGTTCCGGTTATTCTTACCGACGCATCTGATAAAATTTTATCTAAACGCAATTTAGATTCTTTAAAAGAAAACGACCCGGTTTATTTAAATCAGGAATTAAATAGTATGAAAAGTTTATACGATCCGGTTGAAATATTTATTTACAAGGGAATAAAGCAAAAGCTTTATCATAAAGATAGCCGCGTTTTTAACGATATTAAATTAGTGTTTGATAGTTTAATTAAATCCTTTATTACCGAAGTGGCAATTAATTCTGCTGACGTTCCTGTTATTTTTACTAATAATTTAAAAGACACCATTATTGCCATTGGTAAAATTGACGAGTTTAGTGTTAATACCCGCGATAAATTACAATTAACATTAAATAAGTTAGCTGCACAAAACAACCCAATCGAAATTGATTTAGGAGATGGGTCAAAGGACTATATTTTTTATGCCCCATCTGAATTAATAACAAGGCTTAAGTATTATCCATATATTCAATTTGGAGTAATTGGTTTATTTTTAATTATTGCATATATTTTATTTAGTACGGCCCGAAAAGCTGAGCAAGATCAGGTTTGGGTGGGAATGAGTAAAGAAACCGCACATCAACTAGGAACCCCGCTTTCGTCGCTTATGGCATGGAACGAACACTTAATCACTTTAGGAGTAGACGAGGCCATAGTTTCAGAAATGAACCAAGATGTAAAACGATTAAATACCATTACTGATCGTTTTAGCAAAATTGGCTCTCAACCGACTTTGTCTTTAGAAAATATTAATCTTTTGCTTACCACTGCCATAGATTATTTAAAAAAACGAACATCGCGTAACGTTGTTTATACTTTAAATTTAACTGAAAAAGATATAAATATAAATTTATGCGCCCCTTTATTTGAATGGGTGATTGAAAATTTGTGTAAAAATGCGGTTGATACAATGGATGGAAAAGGCTCTATTACTGTTAATTTGATTGATTTTTCAGAAGGGATATTTATCGACATTATTGACACAGGAAAAGGTATTCCAAAATCAAAATTTAAAACAATATTTGAACCAGGGTATACCACTAAAAAAAGAGGATGGGGCCTTGGATTAAGTTTATGTAAAAGAATTATTGAATCTTATCATCATGGAAAAATAAATGTGATACAAAGTGAAATTAATAAAGGCACAACCTTTAGAATAGAATTAAAAAAACTAATTTAATTTAAAGAAGAAAAAAATTAAATTTATTAGAGTTATTTTAAGTTAAACTCGCTTTTAAATATTCTCTATTCATCCTTGCAATATTTTCGAGAGAAATGCTTTTTGGACATTCTGCTTCGCAGGCCCCAGTATTAGTGCAATTGCCAAAGCCCTCTTCGTCCATTTGTTTTACCATGTTTAACACTCGATCTCTCTTTTCAATTTTACCCTGAGGTAATAAAGCTAATTGAGAAACTTTTGCTGAAACAAATAGCATGGCACTGCTGTTTTTACAAGCCGCTACACATGCGCCACAACCAATACAAGCCGCGGCATTAAAAGCATCATCGGCATCATATTTCGGAATTAAAATATTATTGGCATCTTTAGCGTTACCGGTATTTATAGAAACAAAACCACCCGAAGCCATAATTCTATCAAATGAAGAACGATCTACGGCTAAATCTTTTATTACAGGAAATGCAGCGCTTCTCCATGGTTCAACTACAATAGTGTCTCCATCTTTAAAGCTTCTCATATGAAGTTGGCAAGTTGTAACACCCTGTTTTGGGCCATGTGGCCGGCCATTGATATACATGCTACACATGCCACATATGCCTTCTCGACAGTCGTGGTCAAATGCAATAGGTTCTTTTCCTGAGCTAATTAAATGTTCGTTTACAACGTCAAACATTTCTAAAAAACTCATGTCAGGCGAAATGCCTTTTGCATCGAAAGTTTCAAAACGACCTTTTTCGTTTTTGTTTTTTTGTTTCCACACTTTTAAAGTGAGGTTCATATTTCCTTGACTCATAATTATTATTTATATGAACGTTGTGCGATTTTAATATTTTCGTATTTTAATTCTTCTTTGTGTAATTTATAATCACTTTCGTTTTTATATTCCCATGCTGCAACATAAGCGTATTTTTTATCATCTCTTAAAGCTTCACCTTCTTCTGTTTGATATTCTTCTCTAAAGTGCCCGCCACAGCTTTCATTACGATCTAAGGCATCTATACACATAAGTTCGCCTAATTCTAGAAAATCTGAAACCCTTGAAGCTTTTTCAAGTTCAGAATTAAATTCATTAGCATCTCCTGGAACCCGAACATTGCTCCAAAATTCTTGTCTCAAAGATTTAATTTCAGAAATAGCCCAAAGCAATCCTTCTTTATTTCGAGCCATGCCACATTTATCCCACATAATTTTTCCTAATCTTTTATGAAAATAATCTACGGATTTAGTGCCTTTGATGTTCATTAATTTATTGATGTGATCTTGAACTTTGGCTTCGGCTACTACAAAAGCTTCATTGTCGGTAGGAATAACTTTGGTTCTAATTTCTTCTGATAAATAATCTCCAATTGTATAAGGAATTACAAAATAACCGTCGGCTAGACCTTGCATTAAAGCTGATGCGCCTAATCGGTTGGCGCCATGATCGCTGAAGTTAGCTTCGCCTAAAGCAAACAATCCTGGCACGGTTGTCATTAAATTATAATCAACCCAAAGTCCGCCCATAGTATAGTGAACTGCAGGATATATTCTCATGGGCACTTCATATGGATCTTCGCCTGTAATTTGTTTATACATGTCAAATAAATTACCATATTTTTCTTTGATAACAGCTTTGCCTAGTTGAATAATTTCTTGTTTGTTTGGACTATGTAAATTATGTTTAGTCGCTTCAATTTTGCCATAACGCTCTGTATTTGCAGTAAAATCAAGATATACCGCCATTTTACTTGCTCCTGATCCAAAGCCAGCATCACAACGCTCTTTAGCCGCTCTACTTGCCACGTCTCGAGGAACTAAATTACCAAAAGCCGGGTATCTTCGTTCTAAAAAATAATCTCTTTCTTCTTCAGGAATATCGTTTGGTTTTCGGGTATCATCTTGTTTTTTTGAAGTCCAAATTCGTCCGTCGTTTCTTAAGGACTCTGACATTAATGTTAGCTTAGATTGATGGTCCCCCGAAACAGGAATGCAAGTTGGATGAATTTGTGTGTAGCACGGATTTCCGAAAAAAGCCCCGTTTTTATGCGCTTTCCATGCAGCGGTTACATTGCAGCCCATCGCATTGGTTGATAAATAAAACACATTACCATAACCTCCAGTGCATAATAAAACAGCATGACCAAAATGACGTTCTAATTTTCCGGTAACTAAATCTCGCGCAATAATTCCTCTAGCTTTTCCATCTATTTTTACTACTTCCATCATTTCATGGCGAGCTAATAATTGAACAGCTCCCATTCCAATTTGACGCTGAAGAGCAGAGTAAGCTCCTAATAATAATTGTTGTCCGGTTTGTCCAGCCGCATAAAATGTACGCTGAACTTGCGTTCCACCAAAACTACGGTTGCTTAATGTACCGCCATATTCGCGCGCAAAAGGAACGCCTTGAGCAACGCATTGATCAATAATGCTACTAGAAACTTCTGCTAAGCGGTGAACATTGGCTTCGCGCGCACGATAATCTCCCCCTTTTATAGTATCATAAAATAAACGGTAAACACTATCTCCGTCGTTTTGATAATTTTTCGCAGCATTAATACCTCCTTGTGCCGCTATACTATGCGCTCTACGCGGAGAATCTTGAAAACAAAATACTTTTACTTTGTATCCCATTTCTGCTAAAGATGCAGCGGCTGATGAGCCCGCAAGGCCAGACCCAACAACAATGATTTCTAAGCTTCGCTTATTAGCGGGGTTTACTAAGTGAACAGTTGAACGATATTTAGTCCATTTTTCTTCTAATGTTCCTTCAGGAATTTTTGCATTTATTTTAGATGATGAAGCCATAATATTTTAAATATTTAAAAGTTTATTTGATCAATTCTGTAAAAATTGCCACAGGCATTGAAGCAAATAATAGACAAACAATAATCGAGAACCAAAGCCCTATTTTCTTAATAATAGGAGTATATTTTTTGTGATTTAAGCCCAATGTTTGAAAGGCTGATTGAAAGCCATGCAAAATATGAAAAAGTAAACTACCAACACCAATTAAATAAAGGGCGACTATGTACCAATTTGAAAAAACTTCTTTCATTTCGTTGAAAGTATTATGTTTATCAGCCTTTCCGGTAAAAACCGCAATTTTAGTGTCTATCCAAAAATGGGCTAAGTGAACAACTAAAAAAATAAGTAATAAGGAGCCTAATATTCCCATTGAACGAGAATACCAATTGCTATTAGCCGAACCATTTATTTTTTCGTATCCAATAGGTCGAGCTTTTTTATTTTCGAGAGTTAGTAAAAGTGCAAAAATGATATGCAAAATTAAACCCGCAAAAAGGCCAATTTCTATTAAGCGAATAAGTGGATTTGTGGCCATAAAGTGAGCCGCGGCATTAAATGTTATTCCACCATCATTAATGAAGATACAAGAATTAACGCTTACGTGGACGATTAAAAAAGAAATTAAAAATAACCCAGTTAAACCCATTGATATTTTTTTTCCAATCGAAGAAGATAAAAAAAATGATTTTTCGCTCATATATTAAAAACTTGAAAATTTAATGTTTAAAGGTACTCAGATAACAATTATAATCAAGTTTAGGTTTAACTGTTTTTTTTATTAAATTACTAAAAACCAAATTAAAAGAGCCGATGACATTAGATAAATAAGGGGTTTGTTGTTATTTAGAATCATTTTAAATATTATTTACTTGCCTTAAATTATTTATATTTTTCAAATCTAAATCAGTAATGTTGTTTCAAGGGCTTTTATTTTCAAAAAAATGAGCCTCTTCCCATTTATCAGATAGTTTTAACAATGTAAATCCTTGGTAGTTGAATGTTTCATTTAGTTCTTCAGAAATAAATTTTTCTTTTAAAATAGGAAATAAATTTTTTTTTATATCCCTAAAGGCGATGGTGACATGAGGATGGAACCCACGTTTATCATCCACATCATTAAATAATTTTAATTTTTGTTTAGCAAATCGGGTTAATTCTAAATGTAGCTTATTTAGAATCTCATTTTTACAAACATCAACATAAATAACTCTGGGTTCAAAAAAATTGTAATTTTTTAATACGACTTCGAAATTTTCTTCAAATCGGAAGCTGGAGAGTGATTCTATTAATATTTTTTCTTTTTCTTCTTTCCATACAAAAGGCCTATGAAGAGTTATGTGAGAAGGACTTCTTAAGGCACACTTAAGTTGATGCGATTTTAATAGTGAATTTTTTACAGCCTCGATTTTATCAAATAAGGGTTGTGGAATTACAATCGCAATAAAGTATTTTTTAAGGGGCATATTTACTTAATAACTTCATTAAATTATACTATTTTTACCAAATAGTATAATTATTATGCAAATTATTATTCCAATGGCGGGAAAAGGAAAACGTATGCGCCCCCATACACTAACTACCGCCAAGCCTTTAATCCCATTAGGAGGGAAACCAATTGTTCAGCGCTTAGTTGAGGATATCACAAAGGTTTGTGGAGAAAAAGTATCTGAGATCGCCTTTGTAGTTGGGCGAGATTTTGGAGCAGATATAGAACAAAATTTAATAAAAATAGCCGAAAGTCAAGGAGCAAAGGGAAGCATTTATTATCAAGATAAGGCTTTGGGAACAGCCCATGCCATTATGTGCGCAAAAGAGGCAATTAAAGGAAAAACAATAATAGCTTTTGCTGACACCTTGTTTAAAGCTGATTTTGTTATGGATACAGAGAAAGAAGGCGTTATTTGGGTTCAAAAGATTAAGGATCCTAGCCAATTTGGAGTTGTTAAAATAAATGAGCTAGGCGTTATTACAGATTTTATTGAAAAACCAAGTTTGTTTGTTAGCGATTTAGCAATTATTGGAATTTATTATTTTAAAAATGGCGAAAATCTAAAAAACGAATTACAATATTTATTAGACAATCAGATTACCGAAAAAGGCGAATATCAATTAACAAACGCTTTAGAAAACATGAAGAATAAAGGCTTAAAGTTTATGCCTGGTCAGGTTTCGGAGTGGTTAGATTGCGGTAATAAAAATGCGGCGGTATATACCAATCAGAGAGTATTAGAGTTTGATAAAAACAAGCCAGAGCTGAAGGGCAATCAAATAAAAAATAATAATAGTATAATAATAGAGCCATGTTATATTGGAAACAATGTTGAACTAAGCGAATCAATTATAGGGCCTTATGTAAGTATTGGACACAACTCAAAAATCACAAATAGCATTGTTAAAAATTCAGTTATACAAATTAGTGCAACTATTATTAATGCAAATATATCGGATAGTATTATTGGAATAGGTGCAGAGGTAAAAGGTAAATCTGTGGATTTAAGTATTAGTGATTATTCTCAAATTGTTACGTAAAATTATAAAATATACATTAATTTTTTTTATATCCTGCATTTTTGTTTGGCTATTATTTTCATGTCATTTACAAAAAAAACAATCGGAAGTCTTAAAGAATAATTCAGAAAATTCGAAAACAGACGAGTTACAATTTGCTTTTTTATATGTTGATGCTTGCTCTGCAAGAATGAAAGGAAATTTACAAGAGGCATTAACAATGTTTAAAGAATGTAAACGCATTAATCCCATTAGCGCTCCTGTGAGTTATGAATTGGCGAATATTTACAAGCTATTAGGGAATAATAAAGAGGCCTTGCCGCACGCGAAATATTGTGCTGATTTCGATTTAAAAAACGAGTGGTATCAATTAATTGCTATTGATTGCTTGAATGGACAGAAACAATTTGGACAAGCATTGAAATTAAGACAAGCTCTTGCTAAAAATTTCCCAAATAAAATTGAATTTAAAGAAGATTTAGCAATTCAGTTTGCATTGATAGGACAATATGATAATGCGTATAAAATATACGATGAACTTGAAACGAATTTAGGTGTTAGTGACCATGTTACTATTAATAAAATTAAGTTGTTGAAGAGCCAAAATAAGGCCAAAGAAGCAGAAATTGAATTATTGAAACTGTCTCAATCAAACCTCAAAGAAGTCAAATATTATGGCTATTTGGCCGATTTTTATTTTGATATTAATAAGCCAGAGAAAGCAAAACAAATGTATGATAAGATGTTGCTTTTAGAGCCTAATAATCCTCATGTTAATTTAGCTTTATATGATTACTATAATTCAATAGGGAAAGAAAATGAAGCCTTTGATTGTTTAATAAAAGCATTTCAAAATTCAGAAATTGAGGCAAAGACTAAGACAGATATTTTATCTTCTTATTACAAAAAGGCAGAAGAATCCTTGCAATCAGATTTTATAAATCAGGGGCTTAGGTTAGCAAAAATAATTTTAACTATTCATCCAAAG
Organism: Chitinophaga pinensis; assembly: GCA_945887955.1. Classification (GTDB taxonomy): domain Bacteria; phylum Bacteroidota; class Bacteroidia; order B-17B0; family Aurantibacillaceae; genus Aurantibacillus. The sequence goes on from CAMCZO010000014.1 coordinate 25,311, forward strand.
TTAGCAGAACCAAATTTATTTATTGCAAATTTTTTAATGTTAAAAGATAGTTTGTCCGAAGCAGCATTTTATTTTTTTGAGGCGGCTAATTTAGATAAGAGAAACTATAGCACATGGGATAAATTACTTCTTACGGATTATAAATTAGCTAAATTTGATTCTTTAGAGCATCATAGCGCTATTGCCATTGATTTGTTCCCAACGTTAGCTTCAACTTATTTTTTTAATGGCATTGCAAATAATCAATTAAAAAATTATTTAAAAGCAGCTAAATCTTTAAACGAAGGCATAGAGTTTGTTTATGATAATAAATCTTTAAAGATTGATTTTTACTCTAATTTGGGAGATGCGTATCATTATTTAAAAGAATATTCGAATTCTGATAAAGCGTTTGAAGAAGCATTAAAAATTAATTCTGACAATACCTACGTATTAAATAATTTTGCTTACTATCTGTCTTTAAGAAATGAAAAGTTATTAATTGCCGAAAAATATTCTAATCGAGCAAATGAATTAATGCCAAACGACAGAAATTATATGGATACTTTTGGCTGGATTTTATATCAACAAAAAAAATATACTGAAGCAGAAATTTGGTTATCTAAATCATCTGAAATGGGGATAAAAAACCCAACGATTTTAGAGCATTATGGCGATGTTTTATATAAATTAAATAAAAATGAGGAGGCTTTAAAAAAATGGATTGAGTCAAAGCAAGCCGGAAATAATGCAGAAGGTTTAGAAAAAAAAATTAAAGAAAAAAAATTAAATGATTAAAATAGGCTATCTTTTTTTAAATTTTTTTATAACAATTACGCTTCTTTTTTTAGTGATAAGCTGTAAGCATAAGCTGAAAACACAAAAATCAAAAGAATCATTAATAATTGCTACAGATTTAAATAATGAAAAATGTAAATTAGAGCATAAAAGCTCCAGAACCCTTTCTAAGCTTGTTAAGCAAAACGAATTTAATTTTGAATGGGTGTCAGCTAAAGCTAATGTTGCATCTTTAATTGATAATAATGAAGAGAGTTTTGATATTAAAATTAAAATGAGAAAAGATAGCGCCATTTTGATTTCTATTCAATATGTTTTAGGGTTAGAGCTCGCTAAAATTTTAATTACAAAAGATTCGGTTAAGTTTGTGAACTATGTTCAAAAAAACTTTTTTATTGGCGATTTTAATTTTATTAATAATTTGTTAAACGCAGATATTGATTATGATATAATTCAAGCCTTGTTGTTTGGAAATAGTGCGGATTTTTATGCTGAAGACGAAACGAAACTAAAGCCAGTAATCGATAAGCAAAATTGTATTTATTTATTAAGTACAATTCGTAGAATTAAATTAAAAAAAATACAAAGTGGGAAGATAGAAATAAAAGATGCTTTCCAGGTACTCTCATTAAACCCTGAAAATTTTAAAATTATTCAAAATGAATTTATTGACCCCGTTACAAATCGAAAATTTATGGCAAGATATAGCCAATTTAATCAAAAAGATAGTGCTTATGCACCGCATCATGTTGATATTGATATTGTGGCAGAGAAAAAAGCTAGTCTAAAAATTGATTATGTTCGCATTGAGAAAAATGTAGCTCAAAAATTAATACTGATTATCCCTAAAAAGTATGATGCTCTGCCAATTCAAAAAAAATAGTGTTTTTATCTTTTTGTTGTTATCTTTTTTATTTTTTTTAAGTCCAAGTTTTTTAGCTCAATCTTCGAATAAAAATCCAAAAAAAGAGCTAGAAAATAAGAAGAAGCGGATTAATGATGAGATTAAGGAAATTAACTCCATTTTAAGCAAAACCAAAGCAAATAAAAAATCTTCAATCGGTAATCTAGTTACAATTAATTTAAGATTACAAAAAAGACAAGATTTGATTAATACAATTAGCGCTGAATTAAAAAGCGTAGAATCAGACATTTTCCAAAACGAAAATAAACAAATTCAACTAAAAAATAATTTAATTAAATTAAAAAAGGAATATGCTCGCATGCTCGTTTTTGCTCAGCGTAACAAAGATGCTTATAGTAGTCTCATGTTTATTTTTGCATCTTCTGATTTTAATCAGGCATATTCTCGATTAAAGTATATGCAACAATATTCTGAATACAGAAAGAAACAAGCCTTAGAGATTATTAATAATCAAAACCAGATTTCGGCCTATATAATAGAGCTAAATGATCATCGTCATAAAAAAAACCTATTACTTGGAAACGAAGAAGAAGAAAAACAAGTAATAAAGTTTGAAAAAGTAGAACAAGAGCAAGTACTTTCCGAGTTGCAAAAAAAGGAAAAACAATTAAAAGCTGAATTACAAAAAAAGAAAGAAGCAGCTTTGCAATTACAATTAGATATTAGAAAATTAATTGAAGAGGAGGTACGAAGAAAATCAGTTCAGGCCGCGAAACAATTTGCTAAACAAAAAGAGCAAAAAACTAATTTAATTAAAAAATCAAACGAAGAACAAAAAAAATTAAATAGTACTGAAACAAAAATTATTCCCGCACCAAAATCTGATAAAATAGAAAATATACCTAAAGATATTATTAAGCCTGAAAAGAAGGAAAATTTATTTGTCCCTGTTTTAACAGAAGAGGCCGAAGCGTTAAGTATAGATTTCGAAAGCAATCGCGGAAAATTACCATGGCCTGTGGCAAAAGGAATTATTTGCGAACCATACGGTGAACATGAGCATCCTGCAATAAAAGGGTTTATGATATTAAATAGTGGGATAGAGATTTGTGCCATTAAAGGAATGCAGGCTCGTGCAGTTTTTGAAGGGGAAGTTACAAGTATTGCCGTTTCTCCAACTGGTGGAAAACTAGTTATTATTCGCCATGGAGAATATTTAAGTGTGTATTGTAATTTAGCTGAGGTATTTGTTAAAACAGGACAAAAAGTAATGCTTAAACAATCAATCGGGATAATAATGCATGATGAGGACGAAGGAAAGACATCAATGAATCTTCAAATTTGGAAGGGCCAAAAAACCATGGATCCCAGCGCGTGGCTATTTAATGCAAGATAATAAAAAAAAGCAATAATTTTATTTTATATTTTCTAGCATGTTTTTTACCAATTTAGGTAAATCGTATTTTTCTTTCCAACCCCAATCTTTTTTTGTTTCATCATCGTTAATACTTTTAGGCCAACTATCAGCAATAGCTTGTCTAAAATCAGGCTTATAACTAATCTTAAAATCAGGAATATATTTTTTTATTTCTTCAGCAATTTGTTTAGGAGTAAAGCTTATGCCAGATAAATTATAGCTACTACGTATTTTAATTTTTTCTGCGGGAGCTTGCATAATTTCGATGGTGGCCCTAATTGCATCCTCCATATGCATCATAGGCAAAGCAGTTGATTCACTTAAAAAACATTCGTATTGTTGGGTTTTTATAGCTTCGTGAAAAATATGAACTGCATAATCTGTTGTTCCTCCGCCTGGCGAACTTTTCCAGCCGATTAATCCAGGGTATCTTAAGCTTCTAACATCTACCTGATATTTTTTAAAATACCATTCACACCATCTTTCGCCTGCTTGTTTGCTTATCCCGTATATAGTTGAAGGCTCCATAACTGTATATTGTGGCGTGTTTTCAGCCGGTGTACTTGGACCAAATACCGCAATAGAACTTGGCCAATATAACTGTTTAATATGTTTTTCTTTGGCCAAATCTAAAAGATGAAATAAACTCTCCATATTTAATTTCCAAGCAAACATTGGATTCTTTTCGCCAGTAGCAGAAAGCATTGCCGCTAAATGATATACTTGGGTAATACTATATTTTTTAACCAAGTCAAAAAGCGCGTTTTTATCTAATGCGTCTAATTTTTCAAAAGTATTATTTGTTGAGTTAATAGGAGGGTTTAGATCAGAAATAATAACACAATCATTACCGTATATTTTAGAAAGAGTTTCAGTCAATTCTATTCCAATTTGACCACTAGCACCAATTATTAAAATTTTTTCTTTTTGGAACGACATAATAGAATTCAATTTATTTTAGTAAACATTTTTGTAATTTAGCAAACCTAATTAAAAATGTTTTCATTTAAAAGAAAATAAATGATGGAAGTATTATTAAATTCTTGAGATCCAAAAAGTAGATAGTACAAATTTATTTATGCATTAGTATGACCCTTTTAGTAAATAAAATTAATAAAAATGTTTTAAAACAACTTTTAAAAGAGGAAAATCTTAAACGGAAAACCATTTCTTTTTATAGGTATGTTTATATTCCAAATCCAATTGATTTTCGCAACGAGCTATTTAAAATTCTGACAGATTTAAACTGTTTTGGAAGAATATATTTGGCTCACGAAGGAATAAATGCTCAAATGAGTGTGCCAGAAATTAATTGGGATAAATTTATAAAACAACTTAATAATTTCCCTTATTTTAAGGGCATTTCAATTAAACTAGCCATTGATGATAATGGAAAATCTTTTTATAAGCTTGTGGTAAAAGTAAAATCTAAAATTGTTTCGGATGGAATTAAAGACCCAGATTTTGATCCATCTAAAACAGGCAATTATTTAAATGCAATTGAATTTAATAAAGCCATTGAGGATAATAATACAATAGTGATTGATATGCGAAATCATTATGAAAGCGAAGTGGGGCGTTTTGATAGAGCGTTTTGTCCAGATGCGGATACTTTTAGAGAAGAACTTCCTTTAGTTGTTAATCATCTTAAAGGGCAGGAGGACAAAAAAATAATTATGTATTGTACTGGAGGCATAAGATGCGAAAAGGCAAGCGCCTTCTTAAAATATAAAGGATTTAAAGACGTAAATCATTTACAAGGCGGTATTATTCAATATACAAATGAAATAAAAGAGCAGAATTTAGATAGTAAATTTAGAGGTATAAATTTTGTTTTTGATGAAAGAATAGGCGAACGAATTACACCAGATATTTTATCCAAATGTCATCAATGTAACGAACCATGCGATACCCATGTAAATTGTAAAAACGATGATTGTCATTTATTATTTATTCAATGCGAAACTTGTGCAAAAAAAATGAGCGGTTGTTGTACCGCAGAATGTTCTAATATTGCTTCATTACCAATTGAACAACAAAGAGAACTTAGAAAAGGCAGAATAAAAAATGGGCCTGAATGCTTATCAGTTTATAAGAGTAGACTTCGGCCTAATTTGAAAGAAATATTAAAAAAATCATTACCTTTAAAATAAAAATTTTAAGATGCCTATTTATCATAAGCTGGGTGAAATCCCTAAAAAAAGACACACTATTTTTAAAAGCAAAAATGGAAATTATTATTATGAACAATTATTTGGAACAGAAGGGTTTATTGGAATGGATTCTCTTTTATACCATACGCATAGGCCAACCCAAGTTAAAGAAATATTAAAAAGTTACTCTGTGGCCCCTAAAATAGCTGTAGATAAAAATATAAAATCACTTTTGCTTAAAGGCTTTGAAATAAAACCAGTTGAGGATTATTTAGAAAGTAGAAAAACATTATTGATTAATTCTGATTGCGCAATAGGATTAGCTGCACCAACAAAAAGTCAAACTAATTATTTTTATAAAAATGCCGATGCCGACGAATTATTGTTTATACACAAAGGAAAAGGCGTTTTAAAAACATTTATGGGAAACATTTCCTTCGAATACGGAGATTATTTGATTATTCCTCGTGGCATGATTTATCAATTGCATTTTGAAACTAGCGACAATCGATTATTATTTTGCGAAAGCCATGCTCCATATTATACCCCTAAACGCTATAAGAATTCTCAAGGGCAACTTTTAGAGCATTCGCCATTTTGCGAACGGGATTATAAATTGCCAACACAATTAGAAACGCATGATGAAAAAGGAGATTTCATTATTAAAATTAAAAAAGAAGGCATGATGCATGAGTTTTTATATGCAAGCCATCCTTTTGATGTTGTAGGTTGGGACGGTTATAATTTTCCATGGGGATTTTCAATTCATAATTTCGAGCCCATTACAGGCCGATTACATCAGCCCCCACCAGTTCATCAAACTTTCGAAACTGCAAATTTTGTTGTATGTAGTTTCTGTCCACGAATGTATGATTATCATCCATTATCAATCCCTGCGCCTTATAATCATAGTAATATTGATAGTGATGAGGTTTTGTATTATGTGGCGGGTGATTTTATGAGCCGTAATAATATAGAACAAGGCCACATCACCCTTCACCCTAAAGGAATACCTCATGGCCCAGCTCCTGGAGCGATGGAGCGCAGCATCGGACAAAAAGAAACACAAGAATTAGCAGTAATGATAGATACATTTAAACCTTTAATGGTAACAGAAGATGCCTTAGCAATTGATGATGGGAAGTATTATAAAAGTTGGGTAGATTAATTAAAACCAAGCACTTGTCTAACTTGCTTTAATTTTTCGTTAGCAATTTTTGAAGCCTTTGTCTCTCCTATTGCTAGTTCTTTTTCAAGAGCAGAAGTATTAGTCATTAATTTATTGTAATTAATGCGTTGCTCTTTATAGTTATCTAATATTAATTCTAATAATGCATTTTTTGCGTGACCATAACCAAAGCCGCCCTTAATATAATTTTTGCGCAACTCCTCAGTTTGATTTTCGTTTCCTAATAATTTAAAAATTTTAAAAATAGTATCCGTTGAAGGGTCTTTAGATTCTTCGAGTCCCTTACTATCAGTAACAATACTCATTACAATTTTTTTAAGTTCTTTTTCTGGTAGAAAAATATTAATAAAATTATTATAAGATTTACTCATTTTTTGACCATCAATGCCCGGCACTAACATTACCCGATCATCGACTATAGCTTCAGGAATAACAAAAACATCTGTGCCAACTTTATGATTAAAAGATTTGGCAATATCTGCAGTAATTTCTAAATGTTGCATTTGATCTTTGCCAACAGGAACTTTGTGCACATCGTATAATAGAATATCTGCTGCCATTAAAACAGGATAAGTAAATAAACCAACATTTACATCGCTCAAACGCTCTCCTTTATCTTTAAATGAATGGGCATTAGCTAACATAGGAAAAGGAGTATAGCAATTTAAATACCAAGTTAATTCGCTCACTTGAGGCACTTTGCTTTGGCGATAAAAAATAGTTTTAGTTGAATCTAAACCAAAAGCCAACCAAGCGGCTGCTACAGCCATTGTGCTTTCTTTAATAAGTGCAGGATTTTTTATACTAGTTAAGGCATGAAAATCGGCAATAAATAATAAGCTTTCTGTATTTTCTTTTTTACTTAATTCTATAGCAGGCAAAATAGCACCTAAAATATTACCTAAGTGAGGAACATTAGTACTTTGTATACCTGTTAAAATTCTAGTCATAATTTAAAATACAAATGTACAACTTTTAATAATTAATACTATTGATACAGCTTTCTCCATCCATTGCCGCACTAACTATTCCCCCTGCATATCCAGCTCCTTCCCCACAGGGGAATAAATTATGTAGTTGAGGATGATAAAATAAATCTTTATCTCTTGGAATTCTAACTGGTGTTGAAGTTCGAGATTCTACACCAACAACAATTGCTTCATTCGTCATAAAACCCCGCATTTTAATTCCAAATGCTTTTAACCCTTCTTTTAATAATGGGCTAATTGTTTTACCAACAACATCTTTAATATTTACACTTGTTAATCCAGGCTGGTAGCTACAATTAGGAAGATTTGTACTTATTTTATCTTGCGTAAAATCTTCTAATCTTTGCGCAGGGGCCCTTTGTGTTTTGCCCCCAAAAATCCAAGCTTGTTTTTCTATTTGTTTTTGAAATTCTAAACCGGCGAGAGCGCCATGCTCTTTATATAGTTCAAAATCTTTTAATTCAAGCCCAACTACTATGCCACTATTTGCAAAAGGGTTATTTCGTTTACTCGGACTCCAACCATTTGTTACCACTTCTTCTTGATTTGTAGCGCATGGGGCAATAATGCCACCTGGGCACATACAAAAAGAATAAACGCCATGATTTTTTGTTTGATGAACTAAACTATAACTTGCTGCAGGTAAAAATTCGCGAGTAGCCATAATTTCTTTTAAATTGCCGCAATGGTATTGAATGCCATCAATCAAAGATTGAGGATGCTCAACTCTAATTCCAATTGCAAAAGGTTTTGGTTCTAATGATAATTTTTTTGAATTAAGAAGTTCGTATATATCTCTGGCCGAATGCCCAGTTGCTAAAATCATGTTTTGAATAGGCTCTTTAAATTCAGAAGTCTCTTTCATTAAAGTAATAGCAGAAACAGAATTTTCTTTTATATCAAAATCGATTAATTTTGTATTAAAACGAACCTCGCCACCAAAAAAGAGTATTCGCTCTCTAATATTTTCAATTAATTGAGGTAGTTTATTTGTTCCAATGTGTGGATGAGCATCTATTAAAATTTCAGGATTTGCGCCATGATAAACAAGAGTTTGAAGAATTTTTTTTATGTTGCCACGCTTATTTGATCGGGTATATAACTTGCCATCGCTATATGTGCCAGCGCCACCTTCTCCAAAACAGTAATTGCTTTCTGGATTAACCAAATGATTTTTATTTATGTTAGCTAAATCGCGTCGACGAGCTTTTACATCTTTTCCTCGGTCAATTAAAATAGGCTTAATACCTAGTTCTAAACAGCGCAATGCGGCAAATAATCCAGCAGGGCCGGCGCCGATAATGTGACAAGTTTTTGTTGATTCAGAAACATGCTGGTAATTAATAAAAATTTCATCACTGGTTAATATTTCATCTATGCCGACCAGTACATTTAAATTAATTTTAATTTTTCTTCCGCGAGCATCAATGCTGCGTTTTAAAATTTTAATATTTAGGGTGGATCCATCATTTATCTGAAGATTCTTTCTTACCTCTTCTTTAATAGATTGTTCATTTAAAGAGGATTGAGGACTAAGTTGTAAATTTAATATTTTAGACATTTTTTTGGAAGATTTTTATTCCTCATTTTAGTATTTATTAGCTTTTTGATAAAACCTCATAAATTATTATCCTTCAAATGTAATAGTAAATAAGACCATTCTCGAACGCACTTTATCAATACTATTTGTCCAAACATTATTCTCTTTTAGAATTAAATTATTAGTGCCAATAAGAAGTTTTATTTCAAAACCGAGTTTAAAATACTGTAAATAAAAATCAGTACCAATGCCCGAACTTAAAAAAAAATCATCACGATTTAATTTAACATTATTATCTAATTGATTTGCTCCTCCAGATGAAGTGCCTGCTTTTTTACGCGCACTTAAGTCGAGCGAATATCCAACGCCGCCGATCGCATATGCACTGAAATTACCCAATCGTTTAGATTGAATTTTTGTTTCTAATGGAAAAATAAGAAATACGGATTCAACAGACTTCTCAAAAATCCGAATGCTATCTCTATTTAAATTAGAAAGGGTATAAATTATTTTTCTTTCGGCAAAAGTTAAACTAGGTGTAAATCTTAATCGAATATATTTTTTTAGTCTCGCATCGATAACTAATCCTATTCCAAAATTAGGAGAGGCGGAAGAATATACTGTTTTTATTTTATAACGAGAGAACGTAATAATTGTATCGGGTAAAAGAGAATTAGGGGTTGGATTAATTCTAAAGTCACTACTATTGCCAGCAATTGTAAATCCAAAATGAATTTTTTTATCATAAAATTTCGGCAAATTAATACCATAACCGTCACTTTCTTGAGAAAGACCAAGTAAAGAAAATAATAGATAAATAATTATTAATTCTAGTTTTTTCAATTAAATATATAACGTATTTTTTCGATTTAATTGCATAAATGTATTGTTTTGTAGCTGTTAAATTATCAGACATTTTTTTATTATTTAACTCATTATTGTTTATTAATCAGTAAAATTTTAAAATGTGCAACAATTTAATTTTATAGCAATCACCATTTTTATTTTTAAACCATAGATTTAGAATAAAAGAGGGGTTTAAAACGAATAAAAAATCTTAAATTTGTAGCTCGATGAAAATACAAGTTTTAAAATCTAAATTACATTGTGTAACAGTTACACAGGCAGAGCTAGATTATATTGGCAGCGTAACCATTGACGAAGACTTAATGGATGCGGCCAATTTGATAGAAAATGAGCAGGTACATGTTTTAAATAAAAATAACGGTCAAAGGTTTGTTACATACGTTTTAAGAGGCAACCGAGGTAGTGGCATTATTTGTTTAAACGGACCAGCTGCACTTTTAGTAAATTTGGGCGATATCATTATTATTGCATCATACGCTTCTATGGATTTTGAAAAAGCTAAAACCTTTAAGCCTTGGGTAGTTTTCCCGAATACAAACACAAATAAATTAAAATAATTTTAATCGTGAAAAACATCAAATCAATCATTCAGTTTGTTGTTTTATTAAGTGTTGGAATTTTATTTATTTATTTATCTTTAAAACAAGTTGCGCCATATAAAGCACAGATTATTGATGCATTTAAAAATGCGAATTATTTTTGGGTGCTTATTACTTTAATTATTTCTTTTTTAAGTCATTTTTTGCGGGCTTATCGCTGGAATTTTTTGTTAGCCCCCCTTGGTTATAAAACTAATCTTTTTAATGCAACGGCTTATGTTTTGGTTGGTTATTTTGCTAATTATGGCATTCCACGAATGGGAGAAATAACTCGATGCACTTTGGCAACTAAATATGACAAAGTGCCATTTGATATTGCATTTGGGACAGTAATAACAGAGCGTATTATTGATTTTATTTTATTTTTATTTATTTTTATTTTAACCCTTGCTTTTCAGTTTAAAGAGTTAATTGGTTTAGTAAATGAGTATATTCTTTTTAAAATATCATTAAGTTTTTCCACTCTAAGTAAAAGCCCATTAAAAATTATTTTTATTGTTGTTGGTTTTTTAGGAATAATGGCTTTATTTTTTATACTTCGAAAAAAAACAACGCAATTTTTAAAAGGGAAATTTGGTGGTTTTTTTAAAGGTATTATTCAAGGCATAAGTTCTGTCCGCAAAATGGAAAAGCCAATTCAGTTTATTGTATTAAGCATAATGATATGGGCTTGTTATTTTTATTCACTTTATTTTTGTTTTTTTGCTTTACAGGGCACCTATCAATTGGGCCAGAAAGAATGTTTAACTTTGCTATTATTTGGGACGTTTGGTGTAATCTTTTCACCTGGAGGTTTAGGGGCTTATCCTTTTATAGTTGGCGGTATTTTATTAAACTCTTTTCATATAGATCAAGTTTCTTCTTTTGCCCTTCCATGGTTATCATGGAGTAGTCAATTTATTCTAATATTATTTTTTGGAGTATTAAGTTTATTTCTCTTGCCAATTTATAACAGAAAAAAAAATGTCGTTTCATAATCAGTTAAAAGAAAAAATAGTCTCTCAGGATCAGGCCTTAAAAGAATTAAAGACTTGGAGAGAAAAAAATAAAAAAATTGTTTTTACAAACGGATGTTTCGATATTATACATCCTGGCCATATAGATTATTTATCACAAGCAAGAGATTTAGGCGACATTTTAGTATTAGGTTTAAATACCGATCAATCTGTAAGACGATTAAATAAAGGCTCAAATAGACCTATTAATGATGAAAGAACACGTGCTTACGTTTTGGCAGGCTTAGCGAGTGTTGATCTTATTGTCTTTTTTGATGAACAGACCCCATATAATCTTATTAAATTATTACAGCCGAATGTTTTGGTAAAAGGAAAGGATTATGAAGTTGAAAAAATTATAGGATTTGATATTTTGAAAGAAAATGGCGGCGAAGTTATTACCATCCCATTTTTAGATGGCTATTCAACATCTAGTTTAATAAAAAAAATAATTGAAGGTTAATTTTCTAAAATTTTAAATTCAATTCGTCTATTCATTTGTCTGCCCGTTTCACTTTCGTTACTAGCAATCGATTTAGTTTCACCGTAGCCATTAGCAACAAGCCTCTTTTCCGAAAGCCCTTTATTAACAAGATAAGCCATAACAGATTTTGAGCGATTAACACTTAAATTAAAATTATATTCAGGCGCCCCAATATTGTCAGTATGGCTTGATAATTCTATTTTTAATTTAGGATTTTCTTTAAGTAGAGATATTAAACGATCTAATTCAGAGGTAGATTCTGGGCTTAAAACGGCTTTACCAAAGTCAAAGAAAATATTTTTTAGTACAATACTATTTCCGACATCTAATTTTTTAAGTCGAATATCTAATGTAAATTCTTGAAATTCTTTTGTCTCGGGAATAATAAAATTTTCAGAGTGAAATAAGTAACCTTCATGTTTTACAGCTACTCCATAGTTTTTACCACTCGGCAATGCTACTAAATATTTTCCTGTATTGCTATTAGATTTAAAAGTTGTTACTACTGTATTTTTTTCGTTGTCAATTAATTCTATATTTGATTCTATCGGCTCGTTAGTTTTTTCATCTGATATGATTCCTTTTAAGATCGTTAATTTTGAAGATTTACTTTCCATCTTTGTGTCACTAGTATCATCTTTATTAAGATTTGCAATTGAATCTTGCTTATGAGCTAAAAATATTATTTTATAAATATCGCTTTCGCCATAACCGCCTGGCTTTTCGGAGGCAAAATAAGCGCAATTAGCACTTCCGCTAACTACAAAAAAAGCATCATCATCGGGCCCGTTAATTGGGTATCCTAAATTAACAGGAGATTGCCACTTACCGTTTTCATAAGTTGATTTAAAAATATCATATCCCCCCATTGAGTTATAGCCTTTTCCGCTATAATAAAGAGTTACTCCATCTGGATGTAAATACACACCTTCCTCGCTATATTTGGTATTAATTTCTGGGCCTATGTTTTTTGCTGGACCCCATTCGCCTTTTGAGTCTAGTTCACTGAAATATATATCTTCGCCACCAAATCCAGTTTCTTTAGATCTTACAAAAAATAAATGTTTGCCATCAGTACTTAAGCTAACTGAAGACTCGTTATATTTTGTGTTAATGTTTTTATTTAGTTTATTTGGATTACCCCAATCTAAACCAAATAAGTTGCTTTCGTATAAATCACCTCCATCGTCGCCTCTTGCCCTATAAATAAAGAGCTTACTTCCGTCAAATGATAATCCAGCAGTAGCATCATGAAATTCTGTATTTATGCTTTTATTTAATGGTTTGGCCACCCCCCATTTTCCATCACTTTTTACAGCTGTATAAATGTCTTCATAAAATCCATTATCATTTTCAGCTCTTTTTCCTCCAATTGATTCAGGCCTTCGGCCAGTAAAAAAAATTGTTTCTTCGTCGGTAGAGATAGATGGCTTGTACTCTGGAAAAGGACTATTTATTTTAGGCCCTAGGTTAGTAACATGAACATTTTCGGGCTTACTACTATATGATTTTCCTAAACTGCACTCAATTATTTTTTTTTTAACGTCATCAATTGCAAAAACATTTGCTTTCTCACGCTGTTTCAAAAAAGTTAAATATAAATTATAATATTTAATGCCATCATCCCAGTGTGAATTTAAGTGATAGGTCCAACCTAACCAGTAAGTTAAATCAGGATTTATGTTTGGATCTAATGAGTAAGCTGTTTCAAATGCATTTATAGTTTCTTGCTTTAGTGGATCTATAGTAAACCAAATAAAACCAAGCATATAGTTTAAATTAGCGTTTTTAGCATTAATTCGACTTGCATCTGTTAGAGGCCAAAGCGCTTCTTTTAAAACTTTAAACCCAGACTTTCTATAGTCTCTTCGACTAACTGGATAATATTTATTTAAGCCAACATATGTTCGTTTAAAATCATCAAATTCTTTTCGCCCATTTTCGTACAATATAGTACCTTCGTTAAGTTTTTTTAATCCCCACTTCAAATCATGCTTTTTATTTAAAAATGATTGATCTTCAAACGCATAGTTTTGACTTAAAATACTATGGTAAAAAAAGAGTAAAAAAATTAGGCTTTTTATTTTATTTATAAGTCGCAATATATTGATGTTTATAACAATAATTAATAAATTAATCCTTTTAGCAGGGGTCTTCAGTTAAAATATTAAATAGCTCAGTAGTTAAAATTACTAAAAATAGAAAGATTATTTTTTAAATTTAAAATAATCTTTCTAACAATATATTCTTAATTTCCAAAAATTACTTTTAAGCACTCATTAATTAAAGATTATTTTTATCATCTAATAGCAATGAAAATAATGCTATAAAATAAAGCAATCAGTTCATGGTTTTGATTGTAAATTTGTTATAATAAATGGCAGAACCTGAACTTTTATATCAAATAGGATTAACCTTAATAGATGGTATTGGCGATGTAAACGCTAAAAATTTGTTGGCTTATTGCGGCAAAGCAAGTGAAGTTTTTAACCAAAAAAAAGAGCAGCTTCAAAAAATTCCTGGTATTGGATATGTTTTAGCAAAATCTGTCATAAAAAGTAAATCTGTTTTAGAGCAGGCAGAAAAAGAGCTGAGGTTTATAGAAAAATATAAAATTGAACCTTTATTTTTTACAGATGAAAACTATCCAAAGAGGTTAAAATATTGCAGTGACAGTCCGATATTATTATATTTTAAAGGGAATACAGATTTAAATTGTCAAAAAATTATTGGAGTGGTAGGAACGCGAAAGCCGAGTCATTATGGAAAAGAAAAAACACAAGAATTAATAAGTGAATTAAGTCAAACAGGCGCTCTAATTATTAGTGGCTTGGCATATGGGGTAGACGTTTTGGCCCATAAAACGGCTTTAGATGTAAATCTTCAAACGGTTGGTGTTTTGGCTCATGGATTAGATCGAATATATCCTCAATTGCATGATAAAATCGCAAAGCGAATGATAAAGCAAGGTGGATTATTAACAGATTTTAGAAGTGGCACAAATCCGGATGCAGTTAATTTTCCAAAAAGAAATAGAATCGTTGCAGGATTATGCGATGCACTAGTTGTAGTTGAAAGTAAGCGAACAGGCGGAAGCTTAATAACTGCAACCATTGCAAATAGTTATAATAAAGATGTATTTGCATTTCCTGGTAGAGCAGGAGACCCATTAGCAGAAGGAGGAAATGGATTAATAAAAAAAAATAGAGCAGTCTTGATTGAAAATGCCGCTGATCTATTGTATGCAATGGGCTGGCAAGAAGAAGATAAAAAAGGCGCTAAAACAAAACAAATTCCATTGCAATTGAATTTAAGTGCGGAAGAACAGTTAATATTAAATTTATTTAGTTCGCGAGAATCTCTTCAGATAGACGAAATATGCCATCTTAGCCAATTAACAATTAGTTCGGTGTCTTCATTATTATTACAATTAGAGTTTAGTAATTTAATTAAAAGTAAGCCTGGAAAAATTTTCGAATTAATTTAGTGGATAAATTAAATTATTTTTTTAAGGCCTTAAATACTCGCCTAATTAAACTGATTTCAAAAAGCTAAAGATTTATACAATAAGTTTTGTTTTTTTTATTATGACAAAATATAATACCTTCATAAAAATATTTATAAAATATAGTACTTGTTATGCAAATAGATATTGAAGCCGAAAGAAAAGAGATTTTAATTCGCTATAAACGATTAATAAAAGCTTGTAAACGCCGATTAGAAAAAGGGGAGAAAGAAATTATTCGAAAAGCCTTTGAAGTCGCCGTAGAAGCCCACAAAGAAATGCGCCGTAAAAGTGGCGAGCCTTATATATATCATCCCATTACAGTAGCTCAAATTTGTGCCGAGGAAATTGGATTAGGTGCTACTGGAATAGTTTGCGCATTATTGCATGATACCGTTGAAGATACTGATTTATCTTTAGAAGATGTAAGAGGATTGTTTGGCGAAAAGGTTTCACAGATTATTAATGGCCTTACTAAAATTTCGGGAGTAATTGATAATACCACTTCTATTCAAGCAGAAAATTTCAAGAAAGTATTACTTACAATGAGCGAAGACATTCGCGTAATTTTAATAAAACTTGCTGATCGATTACATAATATGCGAACGCTAGAGCATATGAAACGAGAAAAACAAATTAAAATTGCTAGTGAAACATTATTTTTATATGCGCCTTTAGCTAATCGCTTAGGGTTAAATGCTATTAAAACCGAGTTAGAAGATTTAGGTTTAAAATATACTGATTTAGAAACGTATACTGATTTAGAAAATAAATTAAAAGAAACTGAGCCAGAGCGTAAAAAATTTATTCAAAAATTTATTGACCCCCTAAAGGAAATATTAATAGAACAAGGTTTTAAATTAAAAATATTTGGAAGACCAAAATCTATTTATAGCATTCATAATAAAATAAAAAC
>CAMCZO010000015.1 GCA_945887955.1 Chitinophaga pinensis
GAAAAGGTGATGTCGTTATATGATGTATCTGCAATTAAACTTCTGTTTTTATTTAAATAAACATAATCAATGTGCCAGTGATCAAAATTACCTGCTCCAGTTGCCCAATTTCGGAATCTAAATTTAAAACCATCTTTTAAAAAATTAGTATCTGTAATTGCCACAAATCCTCTTTTAAAAACACTGTCATTGATGTTAGAGTTATTATTTCCTTTAGAAAACCAGACTCTCGAAATCCATTTATTTTTATTAGGTTGATAAAAATCTAAAATTAATGAATCGTTTAACTCAGGTGGATCGCCATTTCCACGGGCCTGATAATAAAATGATAAAGCGATGCTATCGGAAGGAAGAAGAATTTGATTAGCAGTTTGATGCAGATTGATGGGTTGAGATTCTAATGTATCAGCAGGAAAAGTAAGGTTTAGGTTGTTTAAGCTAGGAAGGTATGGATAACCAAATTTATTTAATCCATCGAAAGTAGCAACGCCAAAGCTTGGAGGAGCAATAGGATAACCTATATTTACATATGTTGAGGAATCTTGCCAAAGCAATTGATTTGGATAATTATTTGAGTTAGCGTAATAAAAATCATCTAAAAAAGGGATACTCAAGGAAACGATTTGATTTTTTTTATTTGGTTGCAGATAATTATTTATAGATGGAGGTAATAATTCAGAATATAAATAGTTAATGTTACTATTCAATGGTTTTAAGAACTCTTGAGCCATTATTGTTGAGCCTACAAAAAAAACAAAAAGTATGTAATTAGTTTTTGTTGGCATAAATTTATTCATCGTAATCAGAAATAGAATCTGCTGATGTATTAAAATACAAATCTTTTTTACCAATAATTAAATTTATTACAGTGCCTTTTTTAACTGGGTCGCCTGCTTTTATTTCAATGCCTTTTATAGATTGAAAAATTACACATCCATCACAATGGGATGGTTTTTCTTCAATTTTCCCAACTTTTAAGCCATGAGTTTGTATAATAAATTTAGCTTGCCGCTCACTTCTATCAATTAGTTTTGGCATAATAATTTGAGGAGCTACCATCGCAGTTATGTATAAATAAATTGTTCTATTGTATTTAACTTTTGAATTAGCTTTAGGTTCTTGTCTTAATACTATCCCCTTTTTTTCTTTTGGATCGAAAACACTATCAATAATTATATAAGACACATCTTTATCTTTAATAAATTTTGTTAAGTCTGTAACACTTTGATTTGAAAAATCAGGAACTAAAGTAAATTCACCGTGTTTGGTATAGAACTTTAAATATTGAATAATAATAAAAAATAAAGTAAATAGAACCAATAAAATAAGCATCGAGTGGATGAAAAAAGCTTTAGATTTAATAAATAAAAGTATATTTTTCATGTTTTAACTGCTGTATTAATTGGCTTTTAGGCCATTAAGCATCTTGAAACTTATTATCGCGAATTAGCACTTTAAATAAAACAATTACAAATGCACCAATAGTCTGCTCAGCAATTTGCCATGAGCAATTCATTAATAGATGTTGTGAATTTAAGTTTTTTGCAAGTGAAATATGGATAATAGTAGCAATGATAAATATAGTAAAACCCGATAGAATGCCTACTAATAAACCTTTTAAGAATATATTTCTAAATCTCTTCATTAATGAAGATTCAAAAATAAGATAAATACCAAAACTGAGTATTAGGTAGGTTATCGCAGCAAAACTAATAAACAACCCTACAGGAAATTGAATGCGTTTAAAATCATTTAAAAATATACCATGCCAAGCATAAAATAATGAAAACATTACTAATGCACAGCTTATCCAAGAAGTAAAAAATCTTAAATTAAAATTCATTTACGTAACAAATTTATTAAAAAAAAATGAATGTTTTGTATGGTTTTTTGTTAATTTATCAAATTAATAATTTTTATATTTGTTTTATGCTGCATATAAAAAAAATAGGTTTTCTTTCTTTTCTTGTTTTTTTTAGTTGCTTAAAACAACCTAATACAAATTGGGATTCTGATTTTGTATTGCCTATTGCTAATAGTTCTTTAAATATTAAAAATTTTTTTGGTGATACTCTTTTAAAACCAGATAATAATGGACTTTTGAGTTTTGTATTCAATCGCGAATTATTGGCTATTAAACTTGACTCTTTAATTAATATACCCGACACTTCAATTATCCAAAATTTCGTTAATCCTTCGCCATTTCCTTCTTTAATTAATCCGGGACAATCACTTATTGTTTTTCAACCCTCAGATCTAAGATTCGACATAGGAAATAATGTTTCCATAAAAACATTTGTTATTAGAAAAGGTAATTTAAAAGTTAAATTTAGTAATGATTTAGATCAACCTCTCGATCTAGTTTATGCCATTTCTAGTGCTAAAAAAAACGATTCAATATTTAAAATAAGAGAAACTATTCCTCCAGGTATAAATTCATTAATTAAAAATTATGACTTATCGGGTTATACTTTAAATATGCGCGGCATTTCGGGCAATGCATATAATACTATAATTCAGAATTATAATATTTCTTTAAATCCAAATGCTTCAACTACAACTGTAAACCCAGGAAAAGGGGCCAAAATAGACTTAACTTATACCCAAATTAGTCCTGATTTTGTGGAGGGATATTTTGGTCAACAAAACATATCAATACCTGAGGATACTTTACGATTTAATTTTATGGAAACTCTCCAAGCTTCTAATTTTTTGCTTAGTGAGGCAAATGTGGCTTTTCATATTATTAATGAATTTGGTGCTGAATTTAGCGGCAACTTAAATAATATTAAATCTATTAATTCATCAAATAATTCAATTGTTAATTTAAATACCACTCTATTATCTAATTTAAATATAAATAGAGCTACAAAATCAGCATTCAGTTTATTTCCATCTAATAAATTTATTTCATTAAATTCTCAAACTAATAACGTGGCTGCTTTTATTTCTAATTTACCTAATAAGTTAACATTTAAGGGTAGTGTAAGTTTAAATCCTTTAGGAAACATTTCTGGTTATAATGATTTTGCATTTTATAATACTGGAATAAAAGTTTTAGCTGATATTAATATTCCATTAAGATTTAAAGCAAATTATTTTAGATTAAAATCTATTGCTAAGGTTGATTTTAGTAATGTAAATCAGCTAGATCAGGTTAAACAGGGTAATTTAATCATTAATACCATAAATGGATATCCTTTTAAAGCGAAACTACAAGCTTACTTACTCGACGATCAAAATTTAATAATGGATTCATTGTTTTTGCCTAATGAAAACATATTAGAATCTGGAATAATTAATTCTCAAAATGAAGTAATTTCCTCATCTTCATCAAATATCAATATTCCAATATCTGATTATAAAATTAAATTATTAAAAAAATGCAAATCTATTCAATTTGTTACTTATTTTATTACGCCAACTAATAGCTCAGATATTAAAATAATGGAAAATTATGAGTTTAAAATAAATATTGTGGCAGAGCTTAGCTATAATATATCTATTAAAAGGAATTAATAATGACTAAATGCAAAGTTTTCAAAATTTAATTTTTAGTTTTTGTATCTTTAAATTTGAAAAAATCTCTTTTAAATGAAAGTCAAATCTTCTTTAACTTATTTGAAGTTAATTATATTTATTTTTTTTGTTTCATTTAATAATTTATATAGCCAGAAATTGACTGGTAAAATAGTAGATCCAAAAACAAATGAGCCTCTTGTTGGAGCAATAATCGAAATTAAAGGTACTAATTTTAATACTTCAACTGATGCTGATGGTAACTTTTCAATGCTTACTCCAGCAACACCTTTTACGTTAGCAGTAAATAGTTTAGGTTATGTTACATTAGTTCAAGTTATTTATTCTATTGAAGAGCCGGTAAATTTAAAGTTGAAATCTGAGCAAATTAACCTAATGGAAGTAGATGTTATAGCCCGTGGCTTTACAGAAAAGCAGAAACAATCTGCATTAACTGTTGAATCGCTAGATGCCGCGGCAATTAAAGCAACTTCTGCTGCTAATTTTTATGAGGGACTTGGCCAATTAAAAGGAGTTGATTTAACCTCAGCAAGCATTTCTTTTCGGATAATTAATACACGTGGATTTAATAGTACATCACCTGTGCGATCTTTACAAATAATTGATGGGGTAGATAATCAATCGCCGGGTCTAAATTTTTCTTTGGGTAATTTTTTAGGCGCATCAGAATTAGATGTGCAAAAAGCAGAAATTATTGTTGGAGCAAGTTCTGCTTATTATGGACCAAATGCCTTTAATGGTGTAATTAGTATGATTACTAAAAATCCGTTTATTAAACCGGGTATCAATGTTTTATTAAAGGTTGGGGAGAGAAATCTCATCGAAACTGGCTGCCGATATGCCGAGTCTTTTAAAAATAAAAAAGGCGAAGAAAAAGTAGCTTTTAAATTTAATTTCTCTTATTTGCGTGCAAACGATTGGCAGGCAAATAATATGGAACCCGTATTTGGATCTACTGATACAAAAAAAAATTGGGGTGGTTATAATGCTGTTAACCGATATGGTGATGAAATAGTTTACAATGCAAATTCAAAAGGACAAAAAGTTGGCTATCCTGGTCTTGGAAATTTTTATAGAACTGGCTACGAAGAAAAAGATATTGTTAACTATGATTCGAGAAATCTCAAATTAGCCTCAGCTATTCATTATAAAATAAAACCGGCAACTGAATTGGTTTATTCCTTCAATTTTGGAAATGGCACAACCATTTATCAGGGCGACAATCGTTATAGTTTAAAAGATATTAAATTTTTTCAAAATAGAATTGAACTTAGGGAGCAGGATAAATATTTTATTAGAGCTTACGCCACCAACGAAGATGCCGGAAACTCTTATGATGCAATCACAACAGCTATCTTACTTCAAAATGTTTCTAATAGTAATGCTGAATGGGGCAATAAGGCTTATCGAAATTATTATGCAGCTTACGTTGCGCCTAGTGTAAAAAAACTTCCTGGTTTTCCAACTATGGGACCTTATATCGGACCCGGTAATCCAAATAATTTCTTTTATAATTTTCAAGCCGCTGATTCAATTATGAATATAAATTCTAATCAAATGCAGGTATGGCATAATCAAGCTCGAAATGATGCAGATAATAAAGGGGTTCCTTTTTTAATTCCCGGTACTCAGGCCTATAAGGATGCATTTAACGAGATTATTTCTAAACCTTTAGGTCAAGGAGGATCTAAATTAGTTGATAGATCTGCACTTTACCACATTCACGGAGAGTATAAATTTATCACGAAACCATTTGATCTTACAATCGGATCAAATTTTAGATTATTTAAACCAAATTCAGCAGGAACTATTTTTAGTGACACCGCCAACATAGTTATAAAAAACTACGAATACGGATTTTATTCTGGAATGGAAAAAAAAGTTTTAGATGGAAAGATTAAGTTTAATTTAACCCTAAGAATGGACAAAAATAAGAACTTTGATTTTATTTTTTCACCAGCCGCTTCAGTTGTTTATAATCTTTCTAAAGATAATATTTTCCGCCTTTCTTTTTCAGCCGGAATAAGAAATCCTACTTTGCAAGATCAGTATCTTTATTATAATGTTGGTAATGCTATCTTACTTGGTAATTTAAATGGTTTTGATTCTTTGGTCACAATAGAATCGATTAAGAGTTATTTTAATGAAGCTTATACTGATAAAAATAAATTAGATTATTTTAATGTCTCGAAAATAGTTCCTGAAAAAGTAAAATCAATTGAATTGGGATACAGAACCTCTTTATTCGATAGGCTATTAGTGGATGCAAGTTGTTATTTTAG
Organism: Chitinophaga pinensis; assembly: GCA_945887955.1. Lineage (GTDB taxonomy): Bacteria > Bacteroidota > Bacteroidia > B-17B0 > Aurantibacillaceae > Aurantibacillus. The sequence goes on from CAMCZO010000015.1 coordinate 5,823, forward strand.
TATTTATAAAGATTTTATTGGTTACCAACAGGGGGGAGATGTTAAATTTAATCCAGGAAATGCGAATGAAATTTCAAGTATCATTTTCTATAGGGTAGCCGCAAATGCAATAAATATTGTAACCACTCAAGGATTATCTATTGGAGCAACTTATTATATGAAAAAGTACTTTTCGATAACAGGTAATTACAGTTATAATGAATTGAATAAAAAGGGTACGGAAGATCCTATTATTCCCGCATTTAACACACCTAAAAATAAATTTAATATTGGTTTTTGTGGTCGTGATATTAAATTTAAAATCAGACTGCCTTCAAAATCTTTAGAAGATAAAAAATACCTATCATTTAATGATTTTGGATTTAGCATCAATTATAAATGGGTTGAAGGATATGATTTTACTGGTTCACCATCGTTTACTGGGAATGTTCCTCAATATGATATGTTAGATGCTCAAATTAGTAAATATGTTCCAAAAATAAAAACAACGTTTAAGTTAGGTGGATCTAATTTACTTAATAATCTTTCTTTTCAAGTATATGGTGGTCCAAGAATAGGTCGATTAATTTATTTTTCTGCATTACTTGAATTAGACCGTAATTAAATTTACATCATTACCTTAATTTTAAAATTGTTTATTGTTTTTAATTGATTGAAAATAGATTGGTTAATTTTTATGGTTGATCGATTTAATTATTTTATTATAAATAAATAAGGGGTTATTTTCAGATGAAAACAGCCCCTTATAAATTATAGTCTTTAAGTATTATTGAATAATTATTTTTTTACTCAGTATAGTTTTATTTCCTAATTCGATTTTTGAAAAGTAAAGACCTTGATTTAATTGGTTTCGGTTTAAAGTAAATTTGTTAGTATTTAAACCATCTATACTTATAACAATGCGACCAGTTGCATCATAAAGATCAATTTTTTTAATGATGTTATTACCTTCAACCAAATAATTGATTTCAGAGGTTACAGGATTTGGATAAATATTTAAATCATTTCTATTAGATAACTCATTAATACCAACACTAGAAACACAACCTGCTAAATTTAAGGCGCAAACAAGTCTTGGGTTTAAAAATCCTTGAATAGTATCCATGTATTTTCTGCCTTTTGTTGCAGACATATCAGGATTTTCAAGCTTCAATTTACATGCCAAAGGGGTTCCATTTAGAGTACCTGAGTATGCATTATAAGATGCAATAAAAACTGGTTCGTTCCACCAATCCCATGGTGCGCTTTGTTCTATTTGAGGGTTTGCATTGGCTCCTGTACATGACATGTTAGGCCCTGGTGTTGGGGTAATGTGAGTGTATAAGCCAGGAATTCCTGCACTGTTTGCAATAGCTTTGGTTGAATATACATCGTTATAAACTGAGTTTTGAAATATAGCTTGGTTACCTAACCTTGTTGATCTTTTTGTAGCATCGAAACTTCCACTCGCTTCAACAACAAATTGTCCGGTTGCTGCTACGATTACATTTCCTGTTTTGTAAGGAGCATAAGGGTCTTTGTATGCATGTAAGCATATTATTGGAGTTTCGCCTGCTTCTATCCATGAGCTATCTCCTGCAGCTCCGCCTAAGCTAAAAGCAACATTAATTGATGAGCTTTGTGTAGCGTAGTTTGGAGTGTTCAATACGGTTACATCTGTACCATCAAAATTTCCGGCAGTTAATTGATTTACATAAGATGCAGGAGGTGTTGCAGATTGATTAATAAACTTTGATAAATTTAATTCTGCAGTTTTGTTTAGGCTTCCGTATGCAAGAGCTAAATAAGCGCCGGCACCGAATCCACCTACTGCAATTCTGTTTACATCTATTTTATAAACATTAGTAGTTGCTGCGTCATTTTTAAAGAAACGCACACAGTTTTTTGCATCTTGTAATCCACGGTAAACAGCATTAAGAAGTGTTCCTGTTCTTACATCTTGATTGGCTGAAAGTGCATTCCATCCAAGTCGATAGTCGGCAGAAACAGCCACATAACCTCTTTTGGCAAATTTCATACACATTTCAACAACGGCGCTATCGGTTCTTTTACCTATAGCCATTCCGTTGGCTACAGAAGGTAAGAAACTGCCTGCATGCAATACAATTATCAGTGGACGAGCAGTTAAAACGTCACCTGTAGGCTGATAAACATCCATCACAAGAGGAATTGAACTTGGCGATCCTGTTAATACGGAAATATTATTCCCATAGGTAACATTGGTTGAAACAGTAACAGAAGAGAATGTCTCTGATAGGTAACGAGCACCTGCCTGCGAATAGGTTTTGGTTGTAAACGCAAGCATACAAAAAGTTAAGAGAATGGGTAGAGTTTTTTTCATAAAGTCTAATTTTTAAATGTTTAATTTTTTATGTAATTTGAATTATTCTAAAATTATAACAATAATTTAATTAATCCAATTTATTTTATCAATCTTTTAGTTATTTATAGACTTAAGTTTTTTTTGGTGACACTCTTTTAAAACCTCATAATGATGGAATTTGAATTTTGTATTCAAGCGCGAATTATTAGTCATTAAACTTGACTATTTAAATAATTTTCCAATATCTGATTATAAAATAACAAAATTAAAAAATTAAATCTATTCAATTTGTTACATACTTTTACTACACCAACTAATAGCTCAGATATTAAAATAACGGAAAATTATGAGTTTGAAATAAATTTAGTGGCAGAAATCAGTTATTATATAGATATAAAAAGGAATAAACAAAAACAATGAAAAGTATTAATTTTTACTTTAATCCTAAATTGACCTCCAATAAATTATTTAATCAAATGAATTTGACCTGAATATTTCTTATCAAAGGACTTATATTTTCCATAAGCTGAGTAAGAATGTTCTTGTACAGTTTCTCCATCATCCATAAAGGTAGGGCAATCTCTAAAGTCTAGTGTAAAAATACCGTCACCAGCTTTATCTCCTGGCTCATTTAAAGTTACTCTGTAGGAAGATCCTTGACCCCCACATTCTCCTGCGCCTTCTTCGGTAGGAATTTCTGAAATAGTCCCTTTAAGTGGGCGTTTATTTGAGCCGTATATATTATAACCATAAGCAGTATTCCCTTGGATTTTTTCTATCACTAACTTTAATGGTTTATCTTTTAATGTACCAGTCCAATTACCTTTTATGTAATTGAAATTAGGATTTAAATCAACAATTATAGAATTAGTTATTAATGTTGCAGAAAATGTTGAGGGTCGAACTTTAACAAAGTCGAAAACTAACAGTATTGTTACAAGGATTATTATTTTTTTCATTTTTTAAATTTAAAAGATTGTTTTACTAGTTCCTTAGAGACATTAAATATAATAATTAAAAATTTAATTGTATAAAATAAAAAAAAATTATCTACTTTGAAATTATATATATTTCAAGATGAATTTTGTCAAATTCACTTAGTCTAGATTAAGTCATTAAAATATTATAATTGCTGTAATAATTAATTTTTCATTAAAAAATATATTATTATAGCAATAGCAACTAAAATAAATATAATTGTACTACAACCAGAACCTAATGTATCCATAAATCCATCCCCCTTATCTCGAGATACTAGACCAATTATAAACGCTACAATTATTAAACCAATTAGAATTGTCATAGTTTTATATTTTATAAATCATAAATAAATATAAAAATTAGTAATATAATAACCAAATAAAATTTTGATTAAGTTAATTTAAGATTTATAAATTTAGTGAAAATTAATTTCAGAAAATCTAAAATTGGCGGTCTAATTCATGTTATGTTTAATAAATTATTTGTTTTTTATATTTAAATTACTAATTTTAAAATGTTTGTATTTGAGCTAAAAAAAAACAGCATATTTTGAAAAGCTTTATTAATAAGAGAGATAATTAAAAATTTTTATGAAAAAAAACATTTGCTTAATAGTATTTGCTTCATTTATTTTTACCAGTTGTGGTCCTACTGCAGAAGAAATTGAATCTAAAGTAAGAAAAGATTTAAAAAAAGAACAGGATTCTATTTCAACTATTGAATTAGAAGCTGCTAAAGTTTTGGCTCTAGAAGAGATGGAAAGAGTCGCTTTAGAAGAAAAGAAAAGAATTGATATAGAAAATAAAAACCTCGAAAGGTTTTTTAGCAATGTTCTAGGTGTTAAAGTTAAGGTCAATAGAGCTTATTTTCATAGTGAGCCTGTCATTTCAAGTATTCGAAAATCCTATTTGGTAATGGGTGATAGAGCCAGTATAATTAGAATGAAAAATGGTTTTGCCTATATTGAATTTTATAATGAAAATTCGGGAAAAAGTACAAATGGTTGGATTAAATTAATTGATTTTGAGGATGACTCTGATCTTTTAGATCCTATGCGTGATCCTGATAATAATTAGTAATTTTTTTTAGCTGTTTCTTCAATTTTAATTGATTTTCAATTGAATTCATTTATTTTTATATCTAAAAATTTTTTAGCTTCTTCAAAATTATTACCAACCAAACCATCTAAAATAGCCTCTTTTAGTGCGTTTTTTAAAAGACCTATTTTTTTACTTGGCATTATATTATAAAGAGTCATAATTTGTTCGCCTGTTATTGGTGGTTGCCAATTTCTGATTTTGTCTTTTTCTTCAATTTCAATAAGTTTTTGTCTAACAATTTCGAAGTTATGTAAATACTTTTTTACTTTATTTGGATTCTTGGTTGTAATATCGCTTTCGCATAAAATCATTAAATCTTCGATTTTATCGCCAGCTTCAAATAATAATCTTCTGATGGCACTATCGGTAACTTCTGTTTTAGCTAAAACAATTGGTCTCAAATGAAGTTCAACTAATTTTTGAACGTGTTTCATTTTTTCATTTAAGGGTAACTTTAAGTTAGCGAATATTTTAGGGACCATTCTCGCACCTTTATCTTCATGGCCATGAAATGTGAAACCATGCCCTTCTTCAAATCTTTTAGTGGCAGGTTTTGCAATGTCGTGCAATATGGCCGCCCATCTTAACCAAAGGTTATTACTTTTTTCGGCTACATTATCTAAAACCTCTAATGTATGATAAAAATTATCTTTGTGAGAAAGGCCATTTATAGTTTCTGTACCCTGAAGTTTAACTAGTTCAGGAAAAATCAAATCAAGCAAGCCAGAATTTAATAGTAATTTAAATCCAACAGATGGTTTTTGTGAAAGAATAATTTTATTAATTTCATCAGCAATACGCTCTGCTGAAATTATTTTAATTCGATTTTTATTTTTTGATATGGCCTCGAATGAAGGCTCATCAATTTGAAAATTTAGTTGAGAAGCAAATCGAATGGCGCGCATCATTCTTAATGGATCGTCGCTATATGTGATATCTGGATTGAGCGGTGTTTTAAGTATTTTATTAGTTAAGTCGTTTAATCCATTAAAGGGATCGAGCAGTTTTCCAAAATTATTTTTAGATAAGCCTATGGCTATTGCGTTAATTGTAAAATCTCGTCTATTTTGATCGTCTTCTAAACTGCCATCTTCTACAATAGGATTACGAGAATTGTGATTATAACTTTCTTTTCTTGCCCCAACAAATTCGATTTCTAAATCATGAAATTTGATTTGTGCAGTTCCAAAATTTTTAAAAACAGAAAGGTGTGCTTCTTCGCCAAGTTTTTGATGCAATAAATTAGCCAAATCTATACTTTTACCAAGGGTAACAACATCTATATCTTTACTTTTTCTTTCTAAAAAAAAATCTCGAACATATCCTCCTATAGCATACGTGTCAATATTTAATTCATCAGATGATTGTTGAATTAGTTTAAAAATAGGTTCATTTAGAAAAGAATACATTTTTGTTTTTGAAGAATTTATTTTAATTTGTTTTTTTATTTCAAATTCGATCTTCTTTTTTTTTCTTTAATAATTAAATTTAGTTCGCGTCCTGTTTGACCTTTAACACTTGTATTTTCTTGCGCTCTTCGAATTAAATAAGGCAAAACTTCTTTAACTGGCCCATAAGGAACGTATTTAGCTACATTGTATCCATTTACTGAAAGGTTAAAGCTGATATGATCGCTCATGCCTAAAAGTTGTGAAAAATAAATTCGTTTATCGTTTGGAGAAATATTTTTTTGTTCCATTAAATTTAATAAAAGAGTGCTACTATTTTCGTTATGTGTTCCAGCACAAATAGCCATATTATCAATATTATTAATACAAAAATGAATAGCTTCATCGAAGTCATGGTCTGTAGCTTCTTTATTTTTATGAATGGGTGATTGATAATTCATTTCGATAGCTCTTGCACGTTCTTTTTCCATATAGGCACCCCTTACTAATTTTGCACCAAGACGATAGTCATTTGTTTTTGCTTGATCTAAACTAACTTTCAAATAATTTAATCTATTATCAAGGTATAGTTGAAAGGTGTTATAAACGATTATTTTTGATTTATTACAAATTAGCATATTTGTATTTGCCAGTTCGTCAATTGCATTCTGAATCCAACTTTCTTCGGCATCAATTAAAATTGCTTGATTGTTTTCGAGCGCTGATAAACAAATATTATTCACCCTATTTTTAACTCTCTGCCATTCATTCTCTTCTTCAGTTGAAAGTTGAATTTTCGCGCTAACTTTTTCTAATATTTCAAATCTTGCGATGCCAGTAATTTTAAAAACACAAAAAGGGATATTTGCATCTTTTTTTGCTTTTTGAATTGTTTCGAGAGTTTCGTTTAAACAATGGTCAAAGTCACTTTCGTTTTCTTTACCCTCTACGCTATAATCAAGTATGGTGCCAATATTATATTTAGCGAGTTCAGCAATGGTTAATTCACAATCGTGAATATTTTCGCCACCAACAAATTGTTTAAAAATAGTTTTTTTAATTAAGTTTTTAAATCCAATAGTTAGTGCCAAAGGACCAAGTTTAGCACCTAATTTTACCATAATAGGGTTACTTATAATTTTAAATAACCAGTAAGATTGAACTAAACCTGAATTAGTTTTTGCTTTAAAAGCATTTTCAGTATTGTTAAATGAAATCATAAAAAAATTAGTGCCCAAATACTTCCTTTAAAGTTAAAAATTTAACAGGACCATATTTTTCTAATATTTTCAAATCAAGCCCATCTTTTTTCCCTAGCACTAAAATAGTTGTAGGTTTATTTTTAATATTTAATAGTTGAAATTTTTTAATGTCATTAAAAGTATAGTTTTGAACTTTTTCAAAAATAGTTTTACGAATATCTATTGAGTTACCAAGTTCTTTTGCTTCGAGATAATTAAAAATAACGTTAGATTTAGATATTCGCTGTGTTCTCATTTCTTGAAGGATAGATTCTTTTGCCGAATTAAAACTTGCCTCGGCTTTAGGCATAGTATTTAATAGATCGCTTAAGCCCTTTAAGGCATCACCTAATTTATCGGCTTGAGAACCGATGTAAGATAAATTATAATAAGTTTTAGATAACTTATTGGGTTGATTATATCTCGAATAAGTAGAGTAGGCTAGTGCTTTTGATTCTCTGAGGTCTTGAAATAAAATACTACTCATGCCACCACCAAAATAATTATTATATAGTGAAATAATAGGCACATTTTCAGATGTATATTTTTCACCATTTGAAAGCATGATAATTTCAGCTTGTTTCATGTCATAGTCTACAATGTAGACATTGTTTGTTAATTTTTTTTCTTCAAACAATTTAGGTTTTGGAAGTGGAAGAAGGGTTTTGGGTACTTGATGATAAAGATTAATAATTGATTTTAATTCTTCGGTTTCTTTAGGACCATAATAAATTATTTTGTGTTCGTATGAAGTTAATGTGCTAATTATATTTATAATTTCTGATGATTTGATTTGGTTTAATTCAGTATCAGTTAAAACATAAGAAAATGGATTGATTTCACCATAACGAGCATAATTTGACAGTCCTCGATTTAGGATTAATTTCTTTTGTAATTTATAATCATTTCGTTCTTTAATACCATCGGCTATAAGATTTGTTAGCACTGATTCTTCAATTATAGGCTTAGATAAAACTTTTTCAAATAAGTTTATTGCTTTTTCGAAATTATCATTTAATCCAACTAAACTTACCCAAACATTTTCGTTATCAGAAAATACATTAAAAGAACATCCATATTTATATAATTCTTGTTTTACTTCTGCAGCTTTTAAATCAATTGTAGAAAGATATTGAATAGCTTTAATAGCGATAGGTAAAAGGCGATTGTTATTACTTCCCATATCAAATTTATAATATAATTCGAAAAGATTATTTTCTACATTTTTATTATAAAATAATGGTATTGATGAGTTGATTTGAAGTTTTGTTATGTCTTTATCGTAATCAATAAATTTGGGGTTAACTGGGACCGGAATTGATTTTTCTAATTTTTTTACAAATGAAGAGCTGTTGTTTCTATCAACTTCAACAGGAGTTATACTAGGTTTTTCTACTTTTTTTAATGTGGTGTCTTCGCCAATTCTTTTATAAGCCACAACATAATTATTATTTGAAAAATATTTATTTGAAAAATCAATTAAATCTTGTTTTGAAATTTTAGAAATTCGATTAATAAAATTTACTGATTCTTCCCATTTTAAATTATTTACGAATGAATTTAACAACCATCCAGCTCGAGCTGAGTTACTTTCTAATTCTTTAGTTTGTTTTAATTTTAAGTCTGTAATTATTGCAGGGATTAACCAATCTGGAAATTCACCTTTTTTTAATAATTCGATTTGAGTTAGAATTAGTTTTTCGACATCTTCTATACTTTGTCCTTCTTTAGGTTCTCCGCTAAATCCAAAAAAACTATAATCTTTTAAAGGATAAAAGAAACAACTGCTAGATAATACTTTTTGAGCTTGATTTAAGTTTAAATCCATTAATCCTGCTGAGCCATTAAATAAGATACCTGAAATTAATTTACATTTATCAGCATCGGAAGAACCTTCTCCTGCAAAACTCCAAGCAAAATTAACGTTGGCTGGATTAGGGCCTACAATTTCATTTACTATTTTTTTTGTTATTGGTAATTCTGATTCATATTCATATGCTTGCACTGGTTTTGACTCATACTTTCCAAAGTTTTTATCAATTTCAATAATTACTTTATCTGGATCAAAATCACCACTCATAATAATTGCCATATTATTTGGCACGTAATATTTGTTGTAGTATTTATTAATTTCTACCATTGAGGGATTTTTTAAATGTTCAATAGTTCCAATGGTGGTTTGGGTTCCGTAAGTGTGATTACGCCATAAACTTGCAAATAATGATTCCCAAACTTTGTCATCATCATTATCAATACCTCTGTTTTTTTCTTCGTAAACAGCTTCTAATTCGGTATGAAATAATCGTAACACCGGTTTTCTAAATCTTTCTGCTTCTATTTTCAGCCAATTATTTATTTGATTGCTAGGTATATCATTTACATATACTGTTTGATCGAAAGAGGTAAACGCATTTGTTCCATCAGCTCCAATGTTTGCAAGCATTTTGTCGTATTCGTTAGCAATTGCGTATTTAGCTGCTTGTCCACTAACACTATCAATTTGGTGGTAAATAATTTTACGTTTATTTTCGTCAGAAACGCTTCGATATAATTCGTATAACTGTTCAATTTTTTTTATTTCGATGTTTTCTTTTTTAAAATCTTTTGTTCCATAAACGTCTGTGCCTTTAAATACCATGTGTTCTAAATAGTGCGCTAAGCCAGTTGAATTAGAGGGATCGTTTTTACTACCAGCTTTAACTGCAATATAGGTTTGAATGCGAGGTGCATCTTTATAAACAGATAAATATACTTTTAAGCCATTATTCAAAGTATAAATCCGAGCATTTAAAGGATCGTTCAGAACGGATTCGTAATGTGATATGCCTTTTAATTCTACTTTTGGAGATGGAGATCCTTTGTACTTTTTTTCTGATATTTGAGCTTTATTAACTAAAAATAAACAAATTGAAAATAAGAGAATATAATATTTATGGATTTTCATATAATTAGATTTTAATTTTTTAGTATTCGATTTCTAGATCAAATGTTTTTTTTAAATTGGTTATAATAGGATTTTTTTCTACCATGTCTTTATATACATCAACTGGTTTGAAAGCTTTTATTTTGGTTTCTATTTTTGATGTATAAATTTCGAGCGTAATTTTATTGTTTTCAAGAAGCGATCTTAAGCTATCTAAAACATGGTGTTTTTCTAAAATGAGCTGTTCTTTTTGAATTTCATTATTAGTTGTAATAGTAATTACATTATTTTCAAATTGAACTTCGGAAGTACTTAAAGAAATTGATAATTGACGTGCACCCTCTATTAGCTTTAGTTCAGCATATTTTAATATAGCCACTTTTACATCTTCGTTAGTGATGGTTTTTATTTTATTTATGATTGTAGATTCTTCACTAATTGGATTTAATATTATTGGCTTAACTTCAATGTTAGTTTTGATTTCGTTAAGACTAAAACCTGATTTTATTTTTAATTGTTCAATCGAAATAATTGGTTTATTCGCATATTTTATTTGGTTTTCTTTTTCTATTTTGGTAATTGGAGTTGGATTTTTTTGAATTGAAGCTGAGCTGTTTTCGAATACATTTTCTAAATCATCCTTTTTTTTTTCCGTATCGGCTGATACGGTAAGAAAGGTAAGCTGAAAAAGTGCCATTTCTACTAAAAGCCGTTGATTTTTGGCGCTTTTATAATTAACATCAGTTTTGCTAATGATAGAGAGCGATTTAAGTAGAAAATTAATACTGCAATTTTGAGCTTGTTTGAGGTAGTTTTGTTTTAAACTTTCGCTTACTTCAATTAAAACTATTGTTTGTGGATCTTTGCTCACTAAAATATTTCGAAGATGTTCGCCAAGTCCAATAATAAAATGATGAGCATCAAATCCCTTTTTTAATATATTATCAAATGTTACCATTATTTCTGGTAAATTACTGCTAAGAAAAGCATCTGTTATTTTGAAATAGTAATCGTAATCTAAGATGTTTAAATTTTCAACGATTTGTTTGTAGGTTAAATTATTGCCAGTAAAGGCAACCATCTGATCAAATATAGAACAAGCGTCACGTAAACCTCCATCTGCTTTTTGTGCAATCACATGTAATGCTTCGGGCTCAAAAGTAACCTGCTCTTTATTAGCCATAAAAGCTAAGTGATTACTAATATCTTCGGTTTTAATTCGATTAAAATTAAAAACTTGGCAACGAGACAAAATGGTAGGAATAATTTTTTGTTTTTCGGTTGTTGCTAAAATAAATTTAGCATGCTTAGGGGGTTCTTCTAATGTTTTTAAAAAAGCATTAAAGGCCGAATTGCTTAACATGTGAACCTCGTCGATAACATATACTTTATATTCGCCTAATTGAGGGGCAATTCGAACTTGATCAACTAAATATCGAATATCGTCTACCGAATTATTACTCGCTGCATCTAATTCGTAAACATTTAATGAGGCCCCTGAGTCAAAAGATAAGCATGATTCACAATTATCACATGCTTCGCCTAGATCAGATATTTTTGTACAATTAATTGTTTTTGCAAAAATACGCGCACAGGTTGTTTTTCCAACACCACGTGGACCGCAAAATAAATATGCTTGGGCCAACTGTTTATTAAGGATAGCGTTTTTTAAAGTATTTGTAATATGATTTTGTCCAACAACTGTATTAAATTGTTGAGGACGATACTTACGGGCAGATACAATAAAATTATCCATTATTATTTTCTAAAAATACACTTATTATGCGTTTTTTTTTAAATTAATTGCGATTAAAAAAGGTTAAATTATTAACTGATTGTTTATAATTAAGGTCTAAAAAACTTAAATTAGAGGATTGAAAAGCAAAATCTATATATTTCTGGTTGCTAGCTTCTTTTTTAACGCTGCTTTTTCACAAAAAATTATTAAAGGGATTGTTGTCGAAAAAGACACGAATTTGACCATGCCTTTTGTTTACATTATTAATAAAAGTAATGGCAATGGAACAATGAGTGATAACGAAGGACGATTTTCATTAGTTAGTAATGTTGACGACACATTAATTTTATCATATGTTGGTTTTGCAAAATCATTTATACCAGTAAAAAGTTTATTATTGAATTCAAAAGCATTGCTTAGAATTAGCATGATTAAAATGCCCATAAATTTGAAAGAAATTAATATAACTTCATTTAGAATAAAGCCATACGAGAGAGATTATATGAATGATATTATTGATAGAAGTAAAGTTAAAACGCTAGATTATTTTAATAGTCCTTTTACCGCTTTGTATAATCAATATAGCAAAGAAGGTAAGCAATTAAGAAAGTTAGCTAAAATTTTTGAAGATTTGATTGAGGAAGAGCAGGTGCAGAAAAAGTTAAGTCGTGAAATATTAACTAATTTAACTGGAGATAAAACCATAGATTATTATAAATTTAGAAAGTATTGTTATAATGTAAATAATTATTTTATTATAACTCACGATGGAATTGAATTATATTCGAAGGTGATGGACTGTTATAAACGTTGGAAAAGAGAAGGTAATTAAGTGTTTTATTAAAATACAGCTTTAATAAATAAATTAAATAATAAAAGCGAATTAAGTAATTGATTCCCTTTTTAGGTATTTATAACGACATTAATCCCAAATAAAAATTAAACGTTTAGGGAATTAAGTGTTGTTTTTATTTTAATGAAGCTACTTTTTTTGCTAATTTAGATTTGATGTTACCAGCTTTATTCTTATGAATTACGCTCTTTTTAGCCAATTTATCTAACATGCTAGATACTTTAGGTAATAATTTTTCTGCTTCATCTTTAGAGGTAGCCGTACGTAATTTCTTTACTGCAGAACGAGTAGTTTTAGCATAATAACGATTTTCGGTTCGTTTTGCTTCGTTTGATCTAATGCGCTTAATAGATGATTTATGATTTGCCATGTCTTTAATTTCTTTTTTCAACAAATTTTTGGAAGGCAAATATACGAATTTTTTTTAATATACAAATGATAAATAAAAACGACCATAAATTGAGATTTCAAGTGTGTTTTGAAGGTATCTTAAAAAACTAATCAGTATTTATTAATCATTTTTTATAATCATATTCTAATTGTAATAAATTAATTTCTTGAATTAAACGCATTATTTCTAAGGAATCTGTTGCATCATAAAATCCACGAATATGTCTTTCATTATCAATTAATGCAATATTTTGTGTATGTATAAAATCATTTTCATCAGCATTTCCTGTTTCATTATTAAGCAAATACCCTTTTCGTGCTAAATAATATAAATCTTTTTTTTGCCCAGTTAAAAATAGCCATTTTTTATCTGTAACCCCATATTGGTTTGAATAATCAAGTAAGGCATTAACGCTGTCTATTTCTGGGTAAACTGTGTGTGATAAAATTAAAAAGTTAATATTATTTTTATAAGTTTTGTATACTTTTTTTAAATTGCTATTCATTTTTGGGCAAATGCTTTTACAGGTAGTAAAAAAAAATTCAGCTATATAAATTTTGTTTTTTATAGTATTAGAATTTACTTTTTCATTAAATTGATTTGTAAATTCAAAATAAGGTATTGTGTGATAAGAAGAATCGTTTATTTTATTACTATGTTTTGGACCGAAGTATGCCAAATATCTGCTAGGCTTATTGGTTTGATAAGAAACTAAATACCAAGCCAAAAAGGCTATTGGAATAAATATTAAACCATACAATAATTTATTTTTGTTCAACATTATTAATTAAATTATCAGTCAAATAAGCCGCCTGGTTTTTTCCAAACTTTTTTTCCTAAATGTTTATATGCCATTTCTGTTGCTTCTCGCCCTCGAGGTGTTCTCATCAAATAACCTTCTTGAACCAAAAACGGCTCATACACTTCTTCAATAGTGCCAGACTCTTCGCCCACTGCTGAGCTAATGGTGCTAATACCTACTGGCCCACCTTTAAATTTATCGATAATACAAGTAAGAATTCTTAAATCCATTTCGTCTAATCCATTTTTATCAACATTTAAGGCTTTTAGAGCGAAAGTTGCCATTTCTATATCGATGGTGCCATCTCCTTTAATTTGTGCAAAATCTCTCACTCTTCTTAGTAATGCGTTTGCAATTCTAGGAGTTCCTCTACTTCTTCGAGCAATTTCATAAGCGGCTTCATCTTTAATTTCAACGTTTAAGATGGCTGAACTTCTTTGAACAATTCCGGTGAGTACTTTGCTGTTATAATAATTTAATCGGCTTGTAATTCCAAAGCGAGCTCTGAGCGGAGAGGTGAGTAATCCACTTCGAGTGGTTGCACCAACTAGCGTAAATGGATTTAATTTTATTTGAACAGTTCGAGCATTTGGACCACTATCAATCATAATGTCAATTTTATAATCCTCCATTGCTGAATACAAATACTCTTCAACGATAGGACTCAAACGATGTATTTCGTCTATAAATAATACGTCGTAAGGTTCTAAATTAGTTAATAAACCTGCTAAATCGCCGGGCTTATCTAATACTGGGCCACTGGTTACTTTTAAATTAACTCCTAAATCGTTAGAGATAATATGTGCTAAGGTTGTTTTGCCCAATCCAGGAGGTCCATGAAGAAGCACATGATCTAGGGCTTCATTTCGTTGTTTTGCTGCTGCAACAAATACACGTAAATTATCTACAACGCTTTCTTGGCCACTAAAATCTTCAAAAGCAATAGGCCTTAAGGCGCGTTCTATGTCTTTATCACTTGTGTTTAAATTTTCTTCGCTCGCATCAAGATTAGAATTCATGCACTAAAGGTAAATTAATAATTGTGAGATGATTGCTATAAATTGTAGGAATTAATAAACAAAAAAGAATGTTTATGAAAAACCTCTTTGTTTTTTAATGTTCTCATAAGCTTCTAAAACCTTTTGAAATTTTTCTTTGGCAGCTTTTTGAACATCTTCACCTAAAGAGGCTACTTTGTCGGGATGAAATTTAATAGCAACTTTACGATATGCTTTTTTTATTTCTTCGGTTGTTGCTTCGGGTTCAATTTCAAGAATTTTATAATCACTATTAACATCTCTAAAATACATGGCTTTAAGCGAATTAAAGTCTGCTGAGTTTAGCCCTAAATAATTAGAAATAGTTTCAATGGTTTTAAGTTCTAGTTCGTGAACATGGCCATCGGCTTGAGAAATTCCAAAAAGATAATGAACAATTTGAATGCGTTGAGCATGAGGCATATGTTGTTTTATCTGATTACAAACATCAAAAAGAGGGATTTCTTTTTTTAAAATCTCTTTTAGCATTAAAATTTGTTGGGCAGCATTTTCTCGTCCAAATTGCTTAGTAAAGAAATCTTTAACAAAATCTAATTCACTTTTTAGCATTTTGCCATCACTTTTCATCACCGCGGCCGATAAAACCAGCAAACTCATAGCAAAATCGCCATTGCTTGTTCGTTGATTAGTTTCTATATTCAGTGTTTCTGTTCCATCAAATGCAGATCCTAATGCAAACCCAATAATGCCCCCTAAAGGCCCACCTAATGCCCAGCCTAAGCCACCACCTAACCATTTACCAAATTTTATTTTAGCCATTTTTTAATTTTAAAATTTGCAATAAAGATACTCAGAACTCTTGAAATGTTTACATTACTGATAATTTTAAATAAAATAAAGCTAAACTAGGGGGGCTTTTTTTTAAAAAGCAGAAACTAACTAAATATAATTAAGGGTTTGTTATTACCATATAAAAAAAAGAACTTTATCTGACAATAGTGAATAATTTGTAAAAGGCTGAATAAGACTTGAATTTTTAAAATTTCAGCAATTAAATCAAATATTTAATATATATTTTGTAACTTTACTGACTTAATCGAATTAAATAAAGCATGAGGCAGCTAAAGATAACTAAATCAATTACAAACCGCGAAAGCGCATCTCTTGATAAATATTTACAAGAAATTGGTCGAGAAGAATTAATAACAGCGGAAGAAGAAGTAGTTCTTGCAAAAAAAATTAAAGATGGAGATCAAAGTGCATTAGAAAAATTAACTCGTGCTAACTTGCGTTTTGTGGTATCTGTTGCAAAACAATACCAAAATCAAGGTTTAAGTTTACCTGACTTAATTAATGAAGGAAATTTAGGTTTAATTAAAGCCGCTCGTCGTTTTGACGAAACTCGTGGATTCAAATTTATTTCATACGCTGTTTGGTGGATTCGTCAAAGTATTTTACAGGCTTTAGCCGAACAAAGTCGTATTGTTAGATTACCTTTAAATCAGGTAGGTTCATTAAATAAAATAAACAAAGCTTTTAGTAAGTTAGAGCAGCAGTTTGAGCGTGAGCCTACTGCGGATGAACTAGCTGAGGTTTTAGATTTACCAATTGATAAAGTAAGTGATACCATGAAAGTTAGTGGCCGTCACGTGAGTATGGATGCTCCATTTGCTAATGGAGAAGAGAGTAGTTTGTTGGATGTTTTGGTTAATTTAGATTCTCCAAAAGCCGATACCGGTTTAATGAACGAATCTTTAAGTAAAGAAATTGATCGTGCTTTAAGCACATTAACCGAAAGAGAGCGCGATGTTGTTAAATTATTTTTCGGTATAGGATTAAACCACGGATTAACTTTAGAAGAGATTGGAGATAAGTTTGATTTAACTCGAGAACGTGTTCGTCAAATTAAAGAAAAAGCAATTCGCCGTTTACGCCATAGTAGCCGCAGCAAATTATTGCAACAATATTTGGGATAGTTTTTTTAAACTCAGTTAATATCTGACAGATGAAAAAAATAATTTTATTATTTTTTATTATTTCATTTTTTCATTATTGTTTTTTTCTTGACAATCACTCGGTGTTTTGGAAATAGGTTTTAAAATTAAACCATACAAAGCAAAAGCAAATTAATCAAAAAATTAAACATCGAATACAATTAATAGAAGTATTTAATTGTTATGTTTGATTAATTTATAATCCTGAACAAACTTTATTTTTGGAACAAGCAAAAAAATATGGCGCTTTAACTATTAATGGATTAAGTATGTTGCAACTTCAGGCAGAAAAAAGTTGGGACATTTGGAACGATAATCACTAGTTTAATGTGTTCTCGATACAAAAATTCAAGGAGGCAGAATTTTTAACGAACTGACAAAGTCGCTTCGTTTTATTTGCTTTTTTGCAAATTAATATCGAGAAGTGGTTTTATTATTAAAGTTCTCGATACAAAAAATTAAAGAGGCAAGAATTTTTCACTCGAACTGACAATTCACAGTCGCTTCGTTTTATTTGCTTTTTTGCAAATATTATCGAGAAGCGTTTTTTAATGCGTTCTCGATACAAAAAATTCAAAGAGGCAGAATTTTTCACTCGAACAGACAGGTTTTATTGTGCATTGTCGCTTCGTTGTATTTATTTTTTTAAATATTATCGAGAAGTGTGTTTGTTATTATGATCAAGACAACCCATTTGTTTTTACAATCTATTTGTTGTAGATTTATATAAATTAAAAATTAAAACTATGAAAAAACACATAACCAAACCAAGCGCTATTATTTTTTTAATTTTATTGAGTACAAGTATTTTCGCCAATAAAACGCCTAATTACCCCAAAGGCTTTAGCCCTAAAACTAAAAGCAGTATTAGCTTTACCGAGAACAAAGGGCAAATACATGATCAAAATTATAAATCACGCCCCGATGTTTTATTTGGTGGCAGCGATGGCAATCTTGTTTTTCATTTAAAAAATAATGGCATTTCTTATCAGTTAAATAGAGTAGACACTTGGAAAAAAGAAAGCGATTTAATTAAAAATCATCCTGATGCTAAAATACAATTTGACGAAAAAAAATTAGTTGCCGACCAAACTACTATTTACCGTTTAGATATTAATTGGTTAAATGCCAATACAAATGCCGAGCTAATAAAACAAAACCCACTTGATGGCTATAATAATTATTATTTAGAAAATTGCCCAAATGGGGTTTTAAACGTTAAAAGCTACCAACAAATAATTTATCAAAACATTTATGATGGCATTGATTTAAAATGGTATGAAAAAATTACATTTATAATATCTAAGGGATTACTGCAGTTTACTCTAGACATTTAACATTTTTTTTATATGTTTACACAAAATTTTTGATTCATGAAGATTATTTCCTTTTTAGCACTGTCATTAATTGTTTTTAACCTTGCTTCCCAGAATGTGACAAAAGACATGTGGAATGGCTCGGATGGTTGTCCTAAATGCTACGGAGGCTACATTTCAAAAAATAGGTCGTGTGATAATTGTGACGGGAATGGTCAGATAAATTTTGAAGAGACTTGTCCTATCTGTAAGGGATCACCGGGGCAGTGCCCAATAAATGACGAAAAAAATAGGCTTATGTCAGAATACAAAAGCTGGCTAAAGACCGAATGTACCGGAATATGTCATAATTGCCATGGTGACAAGAAAGTCCCAAAAGAATCCGGGGAAAGAAAATGTTCGGCTTGCAAAGGGTCTGGATACTGCAGCAAGTGTAATGGCCAGGGCCAGGTTTATCAAGTTTCCTGTAAATTTTGCAAAGGTAGTAGGTATTGTCAAAACGACGGGTGTAACATGGGAGAAATAGCTGACTTCAAAGATATTAATTGTCCGGATTGCAATGGCACAGGAAAATGTTTGAAAAGATATCCCTCGAACGATAACAAATGCCATGGTACAGGTTCAATAACTTTTAAAATCCAGAAGAATCCTAAAATCACACAAGCAGATAAAAATGACTTGGCCGAATATGCAGCTCAGCAAATAAAGGAAAGGGGCGAATATGAATTACAAATGAAACAGAAATCTAAATTAAACACACTTAAAGCAAAACAAGAAGATGCTAAAAATTTAAGTTTGACAGCAAACCAATTTTTCAATCAAAATAAATACAATGAAGCGTTAAATTACTACAACCAATCGTTAAATGCTTTTCCTGATGGTATCATTGAAATCAAAAAACAAATGGTTTTAATTATTCTAGATAGTATCAAGTTGCTTGATTCGTATTCATTCGATTACCTTGATTTCCCCAAAACAGGCATTGCTGATTTTAGAAAGAATTACAAAACTCAAATATTAAATTACTATGTGGGCCCCCCTTCCACTTGTAAGGTTACCTTAAGTTGCAATGGAAAAGGGAAATTAGGACTCCAATTGGATGGAATTAGCAATCAACGATTAGCAGATACAATTATTGCTAAGCCTTTTAATTACCCCCAACCAGCTGCAAAGTATGGATATTATGTGAATGCAAAAACAACGTTTGATTATCAAATCGAAACAAAAACACGTGCCATGAGCGTTACGATTAAAGATGGATGCAGGAAAATAAATGACCAGTCGGTTAACTTATATCAACTTAAACGAATATTACCTGACTCCACAGATGGCAAATACTTTTTTGATGTTGGAACAATAGCTATAGATGGTATCACAAAAGAAATGGCTCCGCAATTTAAATCTTATAAATCCTGCGGCGGTCCGGGCACGGCATTGTTATCCTTACTTGTACCTGGCCTTGGAAAATCCGTGATAACACGTTCGGCAAAAGGATTAGGTACTCTAATACTTACTGGAGGCTTAGGGGTAGCGGGGCTGGTTTTAAAAAACAAATCCGAAGTGAACTATAGCAATTACATGATTTCTCAAAGTCAAATAGAAATGGATTCAAATTATGAAAAATATAAAAACAACATGATAGGTATGAAACTATCTCTTGGCACTGCTGCTGCAATTTGGCTTTTGGATATTTATACTGTTTACCAACAAGGGAAATACAATAAGATGAAAGAGCGAAGATTAAACCCTTCCTTAACCATTAATCAAAATCAAAAAAGCATCAATCTTGCCATTCAAATCAAATAATAAATCATGAAAAAGTACACTATATCCTTACTAATTATTTTGTCAATGACTAATTGCACAAAAGAACGTTTAAATAATTTCGACCTCAATGCTAAAAATGGAGCACAGGATACCCGAATCGCTTTGCAAGAGTTTAAAGTGATAAAAGACGACAATGGCAACGGAATCGTTAATGTAAATGAGACAGCTTACATTCAACTTTTCTTAAAAAATGATGGTCCTGCTTATGCATCAGAAGTTGTAGTTACATGTATCCCAGAAAACACTCAAGCCTCATTCACAGGTGAAAATAACAATATAAAAGTGGGAGGGGCCAATGTCATAAGTTCTGCTTCAAAGGATGTTTTGGTTCAGCAATTCACTTCAAACCTTGGTGTGGGTTATACCCTGGTAATTGAGGCTGGGGCCATACCAACTAGTGAAAAGTTAAGGGTGAAGTTAAGCTATAATGTTAGAAATGTAAATGGATATAACGATTGGTCAGCGCCATCGAATTTAACTCAGGAAAGTACTATTTCAATCCCGGTTTACTAATAAAATCGACGTCACTATTTGCTCCTTCTTCAAACTTTTCGAAAGGCATCTTCATATAGGTGGTCATCATTAGGTTTCGGGACAGTGGTATTATTTTTTTTAAATTTCTCATTCAGAGACCCAACTGACGGTGTGTAAGCTTACATATTCTTGGGCCAATTTAAAAGAGAAAATTATTAAATTTAGCTATTGTGGAAATAGATTTTAAAATTAAACCATACAAAGCAAAAGCAAATTAATAAAAAAATTAAATTAAGTATCCTTGAAAAGTATAGGGGTGGGGGTACTTAGTTATTGTATTATAATTAAAAGCTTTTCTACCTTATTTATACCTCAAATTAAATTTATTTTAAACACCAGGTTTAAATGAAACAAAAAACTAATTTCAAATTTTACTAAAAAAAAATTTAAGAATTATTTTAACCACAAATTTCTAAATGTTTTATTTTTGTCATAATCATTTGCTTGCTTCTCAATATTAAAATATCGGTTACCACGTGGGTCGTTACCAACACCTGCCAAATAAGCCCAATTGCCCCAATTGCTGCAAACATCATAATCTATCAATTGTTGCTCAAAATAAGCAGCACCATAACGCCAATCTAATTTTAAATCGTTGCATAAATAGCTGGCTACGTTTTGTCGGCCACGGTTACTCATAAAACCTGTTAGTTTTAATTCTAACATATTCGCGTCCACAAATTCAACTCCTGTTCTTCCATCTATCCATTGCTGAAGCAACTCCTGATTATGTTCGTTTAAGGTGTCTTTTTTAGTTTGAATACCATGTTGTAAAAAATATTTATAATTATATTTTTTCATCATAAAACGAAAGTAATCTCTCCATAATAATTCAAACTTTAGCCAATAAGTTGATTCGTTGGCTGAATATAGACTTTCATACTCTTTTAACTGCCTGTAAATTTCTCTCGGCGATAAACAACCCAAAGCTAACCAAGCCGAAAATTTAGTGGAATAATTTTCTCCTACCAGGCCATTGCGAGTTTCTTTGTAATTGAAAATATTTTTAGTATCAAAAAAATATGTTTGTATGCGTTTAATGCCTTCTGTTTCGCCACCTCTAAATTTAATAGCCGCCCGTTTATCTATTAATACTTTTTGTAAGCCCAATTGCTCTAATAAAGGTAATTTTAAAGCAGAAATAGCGGGCGACTTAATAAAAAGAGGTTTTTCAAAAATAGGCCGAATGCTTGATTCTTGTTCTACTTTTTTTCTAAATGTGGTAAACACATCTGGTATATCTTTTATCGAGAATGGTAAATCTAATGCGTGATATAAGGTGCTTGTACTAAATGTTTCAAACTCACAATGAACTTTCCATAATTTTTTTTCTAGTAGTTCTTGTGTAACTTTTTCTTCGTGAGCTACTTCTCGCTTTGCAAATACTTTTTTAGCGTTATAAACTTGTGCGAGTTTAAAAATTTCTTCCTCGGGCTTACCAATTACTATAATTAATCCAGAACCTTTGGCGCGCAAACTATTATCTAAATTTTGTAAAGCTTCTAAAATAAATTGTGCTCTAAAGCAGCCTGTTCGTTTAAAACCGAATTCACTTAAATTAAAATGAGCTTCATCAAAACAGTAAACGGGAACAATTTCTTGACTTTGTTCAATAGCTCTAACTAAAGTTTCGTTATCATGAAGACGCAAATCGGAACTAAACCAAACAATAGAAGTTTTTATCATAACTCATTTATATGTTTTAAATAATAATCTGCTTGTTCTAACAAGTCTGCTTTAACTTGAGGGTCCATGCGTCTCCAAACATTATACATCATACCTATGCGCGGATTTTTTGCTAATTTATTTTCGTGTTTATCATAAAAATTCCAATATAAACTATTAAAAGGGCAAGCTTTATCGCCCACTTTTTTTGTTTTATTATAATAACAAGATCCACAATAATGACTCATTTTATGAATATACGTGGCAGAACTTACATAGGGTTTAGTGCCCACAATACCGCCATCGGCAAACTGGCTCATGCCTCGTGTGTTTGTGATTTGAACCCATTCCAAGGCATCAATGTAAATTCCTAAATACCATCCATCAATTTCGTTAGGATGAATTCCTACTAATAAAGCAAAATTTCCTGTAATCATTAATCGTTGTATGTGATGTGCATAACTATATTGCAAAGATTGGTTGATGCTGTGTTTTAAACAACTCATTTTTGTTTTGCCTGTCCAAAACCAATCGGGTAATTTATTAGTATGTTCAAAATAATTAAGTGTAGCGTACTCGGGCATTTTGTTCCAATAAATACCGCGCATGAACTCACGCCAGCCAATAATCTGTCTCACAAAACCTTCCAATTGGTTAAATTCAATTTCTTTGGGACGTTTTTTCCGCTCGGCAATTGCAAGATTTATAACTTCTAAAGGCGATATCAATTTTGTGTTTAATGAAAATGAAATACGAGAATGGTAAAGCGACCATTCAGAGGGAGTCATCGCATCTTGAAAAGTACCAAAAAGCGGTAAACATTCTGATACAAAAAAATGAAGTAACTCTAAAGATTGTTTACGATTTATGGGCCAAATAAAATTTTTAGAATCAATTGTACCAATTGTTTTTACAGTTGTTTTTTTTAGTTCGTTGAGTATAGCAGATACATCATTATTAAATAATAATGGAGGTGTTGCTTTATGATCAGAAGGGATTTTTTTTCTGTTGTCGCTATCATAATTCCATTGTCCGGTTAAGGGCAGCAAGCCATCCATTAGAACATTGTGTTTTTTACGCATGTAGCGATAAAAACTTTCCATTAAAAAGGTTTTCTTTCCTTTAAAAA
The DNA here is from genome assembly GCA_945887955.1 of Chitinophaga pinensis. Lineage (GTDB taxonomy): Bacteria > Bacteroidota > Bacteroidia > B-17B0 > Aurantibacillaceae > Aurantibacillus. Next base: position 29,026 of record CAMCZO010000015.1, read on the forward strand.
AGTCACCTAATTCATTTCTAGTACTTAAAAAATGTTCAGAATCAACAACAGAATGGGTAATTGATAATTGATTTGCAAAATGTTTTAAAAGTTCATCTAAACGATATTCATCGGGCTGTTGGTATTCAAAATGGGTAAATAAATGTTTTTTTATCAAAAGTTGACAGTTTTTTTCGAAGCTTTGATAATTAGTCGTGTCGTTTAAATAAATATAAATCACGTTATGCTTCTGTTTTTTTAATTCGCTTGCAAATGCTTGCATGGCAGCAAAAAAACCTACTACTTTTTGAATGTGATGCGTGGCATAATCAGTTTCGGTTCGTATTTCCATAAGAACATACGTTAGATTTTCATCCAATTCTTTAAACCATGAATGGTTACTATTTAATTGGTCGCCAAGAATAAGCCTTAAAGTTTTATTTACTTTCATATTACTTTTTTGTTCGTTCGTTTCTGCATCTGTTACTGCAATATTTTACATCGCTCCAATTCTTTTCCCATTTTTTTCGCCAAGTAAATGGTTTGCTACATGACAAACACAGTTTACTGGGTAAATTTTGTTTTTTAACTCCTTTCATAACTAACTTTATTAAAGCCCGCAGATTTAAATAATTTCTGCAGAGTATTATTTAATTGTAAGATATCAATCATATTTTTTCTCTTTTCCAATTTACTTCCACACCAGAACCCTCAGCAATAAAAACAGAATGAGGTTTAATCGTATTTAAATAACCAAAAGCATTACCATACATAGCTTTAAAATCACAGTTAATATCTGATTGCAACACTGTATTTACTTTCCAACTGGGGTGATGAATTTTATATTCCTCTGTTTCTTGTTTGTTTACTTTGGCATAGCCATAATAATGCTCGTAAATAAATTCTTCTAAACTACCTGCAACGATTGCGTTTGAAGTATTTTTAGCTTCTACGTAAATACGATTCCAATCTTTATTGACTTGCCATTGGTACTCAATCTTTTTAAGTTCATTCGTAAAACTCCAGTCGTGTTTAGTGCGAACGGTACTATAACTTTCATTATATAATTTGTTTGCTAAATAAGCCACTATTTTATAAGGAACGGTTTCATTAATAAACACAACACCACGTTTAAACACCTCATTATTTTTTCTTTTAACATAAAAACGTAAATTAATTTCTTCAAAAGTTCCGAAGTAGGGAATGGGTATATTAAACAGCTTTGTGTTTTTAAACATAAAACCAACTAAACTGATGTAGGCATTATTTTCAAATAAGTCTAACTCAATTCCTTTTGGTAAATAGGGTAATAGCAAACTTTTTGGCACTAGGTAATTGGCCATGATTATATTTTCCCAATTTGCTTTTAAAAAAATTGCCATATTAATTTTTTCAGTATTTATTTTTTTAATTTTTTTGTTAAATGCGATTTTGGATTACTAACATGTTTTTGTAAAATACGTTTACCCTCCGTTTTTACATCGTCTGTTTTTCTGAAACTCCAAACAATATCGCTAGCGTATTTGCGCGTTGACTCAATATCTACAATAGGTGCGGGATAATTTTTACCGATTTCGCAGTCATATAATTGTTGATCCATCAAACTTAGTTTCCAAGGCTCGTGAATTAAATGTGATGGAATATGTTGTAGTTCTGGAATCCATTGTTTGATAAAAATGCCTTCAGTATCGTGTTCATCAGAATTTTTTATGGGGTTATAAATACGAATAGTGTTAATTCCTGTAACACCAGATTGCATTTGTAATTGAGGATAATGGATACCCGGTTCGTAATCTAAAAACTGCCGTGCTAAAAAATGTAGTTCACGCCAATCTTGCCACAAATTAAATACAAAGAATGAAACAACCATTGCCCGCATTCTAAAATTAATATAACCAGTTTCTACTAGGCATCTCATACACGCATCTACAATAGGGACTCCTGTTTGCCCTTGTTGCCATGCTTTTATGTACAATTCGTTTTTAGGTTTAATAAGTATGTCGTAAGCACGATTAATATTTTCAAACTCCATGCGGCATTCGTCTTCAAATTTTTGAATGAAATGGCAATGCCAATGCAAGCGCGAAATAAAATTAGTTAAAGCACGTTTGTTTTGTGAATTGCTATAATGTTGCTTTGTGTATTGATAAACCATGCGCATACTAATATTACCATATGCTAAATACGGCGATATGCGGCTACAAGATTTTCTACTTAAACTGGGTTTTGAAATATTTTTACTGTAATTTATATAACGTTCTTTTATGAAGCTATCCATATATCTCCAAGCCCAGTATTCACCTCCATGTTGAAATTTTTTATTGGTTGTGGTTATTTCTGCACTTAACTCTTTACCTTTTAAAGTAATATATAATCCTTCCTCTAATTTTATAATATTCCAATTAGTTTCATCAATTATTTTAGGGATTTCGGTCATTTTTTGTTGCCAACGCTCTTCCCACTTAGATCTACTTTTTAGTTTTCGAATAATGCCGTTGGTTTGAAATTCTTTCCACACAATAGCATTAGATTTAAAAAAAGAGTGCATTAATACATCTCTATCATAACTAATTTTATTTCCAATTTCTTGGTGAGAGAATACGGTATTAATGGAGAAATATTTGGTTATTTCAGTAAATACATTAATAACTTCATTATGAAAAATAAAGAGTTGTGCATTTATGCCTTTCAATTTTTCTTGCATATCCTGTAAAGACTGATAAACAAAACGCCAGTGTCTAACATCGCTATCATCATTAGACATTAACGAAGGCTCAAAACAATAAATCAACAAAATAGGAATTGATTTTTGTTGTGCGGTGAATAAAGGTTCATGGTCTGTAAAACGCAAATCACGCTTAAACCAAACTATATTAATTTCTGTTTTTTGTGACAATTTTTAAAATTAAAATAACTACTAAACCTTAACTGGAAATGTATTTGGCTTTGCATAACTTAATCTACTTATTTTTTTAGTTGTGTGATAACTATCTAAGCCACTACAAGTGATTGTTCCTGTAGCTTCTATATCTACAAAGCCATCTATATTAATACAATTTTCTGGTAAATAAACATCTTGTATTTCGCCAATAATAAAAATAGTTTCATTAATTGAAAAATTAATTTTCTCTTTAAAAGCTACACCTAATTTAATATGGGACTCTAAAACATAAGGTGAAAAAAAATTTGGGTGATACTGCTCGTTTAAGCCAGTTGCTGCGAATTCAGAAATTTCTACTGGATAACGCGCTGAAGTTTGATGTGCCTGTTTGTAAATGTTTTCGTTAATGTGATTAATTGTGTAAAAACCAGTTTCTAAAATATTGTTTAAGGTGTGCCTTTCAGCAGAATCGGGTCTTACCACAAAACCTATTAATGGTGGGTTGGCACCAATATGAACTAATGAATTAAAAATAGCTAAATTAGTTTGTTCGGTTTTGTTTTTTGTACCAATTAAACACACACTTTTAAAACCTCCTAAACTATTAATAAAAACAGCACGTTGGCGCTGTTCCATTTCCATAATATTTTTATAAGAGAAATGCGTTTGCATACTATTATCCATTTTTTAAATTATTCATTCCGCCATCAACGGCAATGGTTTGTCCGCTTATCCAGTTCGATTCATTACCTAATAAAAACACAATAGCATTGGCTATATCAGCCGCTTCGCCTATTTTGCGTAAAGGATTTCGTTTTTGCATGGCTTCTACTTTTTCGGGTGAGTTTACGAATTTATCTCCTAAAGGCGTATTTACTAATGAGGGGGCAACGCAGTTTACACGAATAGTGGGGGCTAATTCTGCTGCTAAAGCTTTAGTTAAGCCTTCGAGTGCGCCTTTTGCCATAGATATTGATGAATGAAAAGGCAAGCCTGTACTAACTGCCACAGTACTAATAAATACAATGGAAGCTAAATTTACTTTTTTAATGTTGTTTAAATAGGCTTGCGTAAAAGCCACTGCTCCCAGTGAATTGATGTTTAAATCGGCATTAAATTCTTCTGCTGTTAGTCGATGGAATGGTTTTAAATTGATTGTTCCTGGAAAATAGACAAGGCCATGTATTTCTTCATTAATTAAAGGAAAACTTCCAAAGGCATAACTTTCAATTTGATAAAATTCATTGTAATTATATGTATTGGGTTTGGTACTAATACCAATTACTTTATGTCCTTTATCTTGTAATATTTTCGCGGTGCATTGTGCAATAGCGCTTGACGCGCCTGCAAATAAGAATGTTTGCATATTATCGTTTTGAGATTTTATTTGTTGTTATTTTACGTTGTAAATTGCATTTGAATCTATTAATACCTTGTAAACGTTTAGCTAGGTGTTTTGTTTTACAATTTTCAACACGTTTACGCCAAAGTTTATAGCTACTAAATTTCAAGTTTTTTTTCATTAACACTTTTACCTCTGCCTCGTTTAATCCAAACTGAAATTTTATAGCGTCAAATGGTGTTCTGTCTTCCCAGGCCATTTCTATAATTCTATTAATTTCTGTAGGGCTTAAAACTTTCTTTTCTTCAATTTCTTTTTCCTGCATATAAGCCCAAGGTGATGGCAAGTCGCTGTAGTAGCAATAGTTGTTATTTTCCATGATTAAATAGTTCTTCAATTTTTTTAAATCTGAAATTAAATATCTTTTCAACTTCGTTTCTCACAAACAAAGCATTGGCAATACGACCGATAAACCCTAAGGGTAATTTGTAATGAACAATATCCGTCATTTCAATGCCTCCTTCTACTACTTTTAAGAAATGTTTGTGATGCCATAAGGCATATGGGCCAAAACGTTGTTCATCAATAAAATATTCTTTGTGTTTTACTTGTGTAATTTCGGTAACCCAATGTAAAGGAATACCAGCAATAGGCTTGATGTAATATTCTATAATTTGTCCAGCATACATCGTATCAATATCACTTGTTTCTCCCACAATATTGAAACCCATGTGCAGAGGCGTTATTTTAGCTAAATTTTTTGGCGAACGCATAAAGTCCCAAACGGTATCTATGTCGCTTTTTAATAATTGGGTGGTTTTATAAGTATGGAGCATATTTTATTTTGTTTAACGATATGTTAAAAAGTTTAGACAAATGTAATTGTTTTTATGTCTCTAATAACAATTTTAAATACGTTTTTATTGATAAAACCGATAATCTTATTTTGATAATCTTATATTTGATAAACCATTATTATTTTGATAGAGCAAAAATTAGTATCGGAAACCTCTGATTGGCAAATTGAAATGACACGAATTGCCACAAAGCATCATGTTATTGTTTGTTGGGTGGCAATAATATTGAACCCGCTTTGGTTTGTTATAGATTACTATACAATGCTTAACCAATGGGAAAATTTTTTGATTATTCGTTTGGCTGTTGCCTTATTTACTTTTATAGCAGTTTTTTTTCGTGATAAAATAAAAATAAGTACAGAAGCATTAATTTTTATTCCGGTTTTCGGTATTGCAATTCAAAACGCATACATGTGGAGTTTTATGGATGTGCCAATGTTTCAGAAGCACGCCTTTGCATATATAGCTCTTTTTATTGGTGTGGGAATGCTCGCACTATGGAAGCCAATATGGTCAATATTAGTACTCGTATTAACACTTTTAGCAAACATTTTTTTTCTAAAAATGTTTAGCAATCTATCCTTTCAAGAAATTTTGATTAACGGAGGTTTATTGGTGGCAACAGTTGCGCTATTTTCCGCAGTTTTAATTCAGTCGCGTTATTCATTAACAAAAAAAGAAATTTTAGCACGTCTTAAATTAATCGAATCCAATAAAATTCTTGAGCTCCAAAAAAACATAATCGAAGAAAAAAATAAAGACATCACAGATAGTATAAACTATGCAAAGAAAATTCAAGAAGCCATTCTTCCTTCTTTTGCCTTAAAACAAAAATTATTTCCAGAGGCCTTTATTTTATTTCTGCCCCGTGATATTGTTTCAGGAGATTTTTATTGGTACTCTGAAAAAAATGGAAAAAAAATAATTGCGGCTGTTGATTGCACAGGACATGGTGTGCCGGGCGCTTTTATGAGTATGATTGCAAATGTATTTTTGAATCAGATTGTTAACGAAAAAGGACTAACAAAACCTTCTGATATTTTAAATCAATTACGCGAATTAATAATTGAAGCGCTAAAACAAACTGGAACAAGCGGAGAAAATCAAGATGGAATGGATATTTCTCTTTTGTCAATTGATAATGAAAGTGGCTTAGCTGAATATGCAGGGGCAAACAATCCCTTGTGGATTATAAGAAATGAAACTCAGGATGCGAATTCCTCCCCAAGTGTAATCGAAATAAAAGGAAATAAGCAACCGATTGGAATTTATTCGGGACCCGCCACCCCATTTACAAATCATGAAATAAAATTAAATACAGGAGACTTTCTTTATTTATTTACTGACGGGTTTGCCGATCAAATTGGAGGTCCGCTAGAAAAAAAATACAAACATAAAAATTTTAAAGAGCTAGTGATTTCTGTAAATCAAAATACGGCTATTGAACAAGAATCCATTTTTTCTAAAACTACGAAGGAATGGAAGGGCGCGCTTGATCAAACAGATGACATTCTTGTGATTGGGATTAAAATTTAAATGAAAAATAAATATCGAGTGTATTTGTATTCAAATAAATGATGAAAACAATATCAGAAAATTAAAAGCTAGTATAGCGGTTTGCTATTTGATTTTTTTTTAATAAAGCCATTCTTTTTTTATTTTGTATTACATGAAATTCAGTTTCTAAATTAATTTTATCCAAGCCATACTAAGAAATGAAAAACTAATTTTTCTGTTATATAAATTAACGCCATACCAAGCAAGAATAATAATAAAGCAAAAATGCAAAGCCCAACGCATCCATAATTTAAAACAATTTTAATTTGAGTAAACAAAAATAATATAAAAATTAATAAGAGTAAAAGCGATATTATTTTTATCATATTTTTGTTTATTTATAAATGTATAAACAATTTTTGTTATTCAAAAGTATTTTAATCTTCTAAATCTAATATTACATCAATAAAATTGGTCGTTCTCTTGTATAAAATAAGCAGACTATTTTGACGTAAATTTAAATTTGAGGTACAAAAGCTTTTAATTATAATACAATAACTAACTAACAGCCCCTATTATTTTAATGTTACTTAATTTCACTCTTAAAAGAATAAAAGCTCTGTAGTAAATTAGCTATTAAGTAACTGGTAGCTTTTTTTTGATATATGGAAATAAATTAATATATTTACTAAACACTTAAAAGAATAAGGCAAATGTCGTGTCCACAACAAGCAGCTTTAATTATAATCATTACTTTTATATTTTGTGCATACATCATAATAGAAGCAATAGTAAGAATTTTTAAGAAAAAATAAAAAGAGTAAAGTATAATTATGCTATTTAGATTGTATTACTAAAATGCATTAGTGAGTTTGATTCAAAAAAAAATAGTAATTTATCAATCCCTCAGGCAACGCACAGATAAGCCAAAGACCTTGTATTCGTCTTTCCTGCGCAAATCGCCATCCTCGAGGTTCAAGTTGCGGCCCCAAGCGCAATCAGTATCGAACTCTGATGAACTAAACCAGTACCCGTTTTCGCCAATGTCGAAGAATCTCATTTTCCCGTAGCCACGAAAACCGCCCGGAAGCCCTTCAAAGCCAGAAATGTTGGTGCCGTTGCCATCATCATCCCAGTTTGTTGTGCTTTTCATTTTAGCGCCCGCTTCTTCTTCTCCGCCCAAATTATCGCTTAGTATCGTCCACTCTGCATCTGTTGGTATGTGGTAGCCTTTTGGAGCCATACATTTAAAATAAGTTTAAGCACAAATAACATAATTTAATTTAGCTACTGTGGGGATATGTTGGGAAGAATATTCAAATAAGAAACCCTTAACTATTGATAGTTAAGGGGTTGTTTATTTTATTTGTGATCCCGTAGGGATTCGAACCCCAAACCTCCTCATCCGTAGTGAGGTGCTCTATCCAGTTGAGCTACGGAACCTTAAATTAGGGTACAAATATACAATTTTTTAATAATTTTATGATTTTATAATTAATTGGTGTTCAAATTAATTTAGTTACTTTGTATTAATTATTTTTTTTAAACGTTCAAAAATGCAAGAAATAATAGAGTCAGCTTGGTTAAACAGAGAATTGTTAAAGCAAAAAGAAACTTTACAAGCCATAAATGAAGTAATTAATCTTTTAGATACCGGAATTATTCGAGTGGCCGAGCCCAAAGAAAATGGCGAGTGGGTTGTAAACGATTGGATTAAAAAGGCAGTCATTTTATATTTCCCAACCCGAAAAATGTCTACAATTGAATTGGGACCATTTGAATACCATGATAAAATGCAACTTAAAAAAAATTATGCGGCATTAGGTGTAAGGGTAGTGCCTAATGCTATTGCAAGATATGGTGCTTTTTTAGCTAATGGTGTAATTATGATGCCAAGTTATGTGAATATTGGCGCTTATGTGGATTCTGGTACCATGATAGATACATGGGCAACGGTTGGTAGCTGTGCGCAAATTGGCAAAAATGTTCACCTTAGTGGCGGAGTTGGTATTGGTGGGGTTTTGGAACCAGTTCAAGCTGCACCTGTAATTATTGAAGATGATTGTTTTATTGGCTCTCGTTGTATAGTGGTTGAAGGGGTTAGGGTTGGTAAACAAGCCGTTTTAGGAGCTAATGTGGTATTAACACAATCTACAAAAATAATAGATGTTACAGGAAATAAACCTATCGAAACAAAAGGATATGTGCCCGAACGCAGTGTTGTTATCCCTGGAAGTTATACTAAGCAATTTCCTGCAGGAGAATTTCAAGTGCCATGCGCATTAGTTATTGGTCAACGTAAAGCCAGTACAGATTTAAAAACCTCATTAAATGATGCATTAAGAGAGCATCAGGTGGCTGTTTAACCAAAATTTATTTCTTTTTTTTATTCAGAAATTAATTTCAAATCCTCAATAAGTTTTAAAACAAAAGCAAGTTGTTGCTCTCGGCTAATGTCGCTGTTGTCTATTACCACTGCATCTTGAGCCTGAATAAGAGGGTTTTCTTGACGATTAATGTCTTCATTATCGCGATCAATTAAACTTTGTTTGACTTCTTCTAAACTAAAATATTGTTGTTTACTAAAATATTCATCCTGTCTACGTTTTGCTCTTATGTCGGTATTAGCAGTCATAAATAATTTTAATTCAGCTTTAGGAAAAACATGGGTTCCAATGTCTCGCCCATCTAAAATAAAGCCTTTCCCTTCGCCCATTATTCTTTGCAGAGCCACCATTTTTTCGCGAACTTCTTTTATAGAACTTATTTTACTTACTATGCTACTAACTTCCATCGTTCGGATGTTGGATTCGATGTTATGCCCATTCAAATAAACGTCGGATTGTTGAGTATGTTGATTAAACTCAAAACTTACATCTATTTTATTGAGATTAGCTAAAAGTAAGTTATTATTAATGTTTTGATCTTGATCTATGATGCCATTTTTCAGAGCATACCAGGCAACAGCCCTATACATAGCTCCAGTATCTATGTATTTGTAATTTAGCTCTTGAGCAAGCGCTTTTGCTAAAGTGCTTTTGCCACAACTGCTATATCCATCTATTGCTATGGTAATTTTATGCATTGCGATAAAATTACAAAAACAATTGCCAATTTGAATTAAATTTTATTTTTACAAAAGTTATTAAAAACCTCACATTACTTTATCTTTTATAATAAATTTGCTTTTTAAATTTTTGATATAGTATGATAAATAAAGCGGATGTATTACTAGGATTGCAATGGGGAGATGAAGGTAAAGGTAAAATTGTGGATGTTTTAACTCCAAATTATGATATTATTGCTCGATTTCAGGGCGGACCGAATGCTGGCCATACACTAGAGTTTAATGGCATTAAACATGTTTTACATACTATTCCTAGCGGCATTTTTCATCCAACGGCTATTAATGTAATTGGAAATGGTGTTGTGATTGACCCAGTAATTTTTAAAAAAGAAATAGAGGCTTTATTAAAATTAGGGGTTGATGTTAAATCAAAATTGCTTATTAGTACAAGAGCACATTTAATTTTGCCATCGCATCGATTATTAGATGCTGCAAGCGAGGCAGCGAAAGGTAAAAATAAAATTGGCTCTACTTTAAAAGGTATTGGTCCAACATATATGGATAAAACCGGGCGTAACGGTTTGCGTATTGGTGATATTGAAACAAATGAGTTTAAAGAAAAGTATGATACTTTGGTAGAGAAACACAAACAAATACTATCCTTTTATAATTATGAATACAATTTACAAGAACTTGAACCAATTTGGTTTGAAGCAATTGAATTTTTAAAACAATTACAATTTTCAGAAACAGAACATTATATAAACTCAGCCATTAAAGATGGTAAACGGGTTTTAGCAGAAGGCGCACAAGGCAGTTTGTTAGATGTTGATTTTGGCTCTTATCCTTTTGTAACAAGTAGCAATACCATTTGTGCAGGAGCTTGTAATGGCTTAGGAATACCACCAAATAAAATAGGAAACGTAATCGGTATCTTTAAAGCCTATTGCACAAGAGTAGGAAGTGGTCCATTTCCTACGGAATTAGAAAATGAAACTGGTGAAAAAATAAGACAAATAGGCAAAGAGTTTGGAAGCACAACTGGTAGACCACGTCGGACAGGATGGCTAGACATTCCGGCATTAAAATATGCAGTGATGATAAATGGCGTAACAGAATTAATGATGATGAAAGCCGATGTGTTGAGCAATTTTGAAAATATAGAAGTTTGTACTCATTATAATTATAACGGCAAGGTGATTGATTATTTACCTTATAACATCGATCCAAGTTATTTAAAACCAATTACCGTTGCATTAAAAGGTTGGGCCGAAGATTTAACTGCTATTGATAATAAATCAAAATTACCTCAAACTTTACTTGAATATATTCAGTTTATTGAAAAGACAGTTGAGATTCCCATTTCAATTGTGTCAGTTGGCCCAGATAGGACACAGACGATACGAATGAAATAAATTTTATTTAATTAAACCTAAACAAATTTTCATTCTAACAATTCTTTTTACTGAGTTATCTACCTTTAATTTAAATACTTGGTTTGCTTTGTATTTATTTAAGATTTCGTTGTATGCAATTTTAATTTCTAATGGCATTAAAATAATATCACAACCAGCATCGATAGTTTTAACTGCAGCATTTTTTATCTGACTAACGCCACCCATATTCATAGCATCAGTAACAATTAATCCTTTAAAATTTAATTTGTTTCTTAATAACTTGGTTACAATCGTATCAGAGGTTGTAGCAGGCATTCCTTTTGAATCATATTCTTTATTATTAGTAATGGCAATATGAGCAATCATAATAGAAAGAACGCCCGATTGTATTAATGGGGGATAATTTTCTAATTCTTTTAGTTCACCATTTATTGTTTGTAATGTTTTGTGTGTATCGCCCGAAACTAATCCATGGCCAGGAAAATGTTTGGCTGTTGCAATAATATTTTTAGATTGTGTTTCTTTTACAAAAGCAGTTGACCAAGGAATTAAATTCTCTATCTTTTCACCAAAGCCTCTGTAACCAACAGTAGTGTTACCAGAAACATCAATAACAGGAGCAAAATTATAATTAATACCTATTTCATTTAAATCTTTTGAGATTAGGCTTGCCACTTCAATAGCTTCTTCTATGGTTTTTACTTCTTGCGCTTTTTTTACTGGTGTTGAACCAATAATTTTTCGATTAATTAAACTTGGCTCAGCATCGGCAGAATATAAAAAAGGAAGATAATTTTTCTTTTTATTTATAGCATTAAACTCTATTATCCATGATTTAAATTCTTCTTTTGTTCCATTTAACATTAACATTCCACCAATCATTCTCTTTTTAACTAATTCATCAATCTCTAATTTGGTTAAGCCCATCCTTCCAACAGCAGGCATTAACAATTGAGCTACCTTGGAGCTATCATCCATTAAGTTAAATACAAGGTTTGTTTTGTTATCTAAATCAACATTTGATTCAAGAAAATTATTCAATGAAAATTCTGTTTGAATTTTTCGAGATGCTGTTGCTGCAGTAAAATTCTCATTTTGAATTTGAGAGCAACCAAATAATGAAAAAAAAATAAAAATAAAAAAAAGGTATTTATTAATCATAATATAATATTATTAAATCAAAATTACGACTGGAGTTGATAGAAATTAAAAGCAATACAAATAGTTTTACAC
>CAMCZO010000016.1 GCA_945887955.1 Chitinophaga pinensis
TTCTTCTGGAGATTCTATTTTTACAATTATTCATATTGGTGATAGTCATATTCAAGGAGATTATTTTAGCGGTCAAATCCGTAAACAGTTGCAATACTATTTTGGAAATGGAGGTAGGGGTGTTTTATTTCCTTATGCCTTGGCAAAAAGTTTTGGCCCAAGAGGGGCAATTCTTAAAACAAATAAAAAATGGATAGGGGAGAAAACATTAACGCCTGATCTATCTAATAAACTAGGTTTTATCGGATATGCTGCATTTACAAATGATAGCAATGCCAGTATAGCGTTGAACTTTACTGAAAATTTTGAGGGATCGCCTTTTAAAAAAATAAACATTTGGCATAGTTCAGATTCGGAGTCTTATGCTTTTAAATTAAATAACGAATTTAATTTTTTAGAAAACAAATTAAATCCCTCTGGTTGGGGGCTAAGTTCATTTTATAGCAATACTTCAACTAACACTTTTTCTCTTTTTCCTTTCAAAACAAATACTAAACAAAATCATTTCGGGTTTTATGGTTTTGAATTAATTTCTGATATTAAATATGGAGTGAATTATCATCATTGCGGCGTTGTTGGAGCCCAATTTACTCACTTTATAAACAATGCGCCTTGGTCAATAGAACAAATAGCTCACTTGAATCCAGACCTTATTATTTTTTCTTTCGGAACTAACGAGGCTTATAACGAAGGCTTAGACACCTCCTATTATAAATCTTCAATTATTAAATTTATGCAAGATTTAGAAATTGCATCTCCTAAAACAGCATTTATATTTACTACTGCTCCTGATACAAGAAGTCAGAATAGAATCCCTTCAAATCAAATTATCGTTAATAATATATTAAAAAGAATTGCAACTAATGGAAATTACTCTATTTTTGATTTAAATGAAGCGATGGGGGGCTGGGGCTCAATCTATACTTGGTATAACAAAGGGCTTACGCTTAAAGATAAACTACATTTTACAGAACAAGGCTATTCATTACAAGGAAATCTTTTTACACTTTCTTTACTAGAAGCCTACAATTTAATAAATTTTAATGACCCTATTAATCTTAACCAAATTCGTGGCATAGTTAAAGAGTCAATGGCAGCTTTAATAACAAACAGCAAAAACGACACTATAATTAAAATTTTAGAAAGACATAATAATAAACAGAGTTCAGTTTCAAAGAATTCAAAAAATAAAATACACATTGTAAAAAAAGGAGATAATATAAATAAATTAAGTAGAATGTATAAAATAAGTCAAAAAGCGATTTTTAGCGCTAATCATCTTAATAAAAAATCCATTCTTAAAATAGGAGAAAAAATTATTATTTCTAAATAAATAAAATAAAAAAAACTAGTCGCTATTAATTTTATAAATTATGATTTATTAAATTAAACTATTTACATTGTTTAGCTAGTTTAATGATGTGACTGCTCCATCGATTAGCATTTTCCGCATAGCCCTTTGATGCTATCGCAATTGCCCACTTATCAACGCTTTTATCGCCTTTCAAACTAGAATAATATGTTTTGGAAGCGACCAATTTACAAAAGCCAATATAAGAATCCCGTATAGAGTAAAAATATTTATATTTACTTTTAAAGCTACCATTCTTATCAAGATTATTTTTGCCAACAATGCCGAAATGATTATTTAAAATAGTCGCCACCTTGCTTTTACCGCTTCCCGACTCTACAAACGCCACGCTTAAAATTAAGCAAGAAGGGACTCCATATTTATCCCCAAGGCTATCAGCTAAAGGTTTATATTTATTAAAATAATCAGTTTGTGATGATAGAGAAAAAAAAAGAATCGATAAAATTATACAAAATAACATTCTCATAATTTAAATTTTATGGATATTAATAAAACGAACTGATTTTTTAAATTTAAAATAAGATTATATATTTAGGAGGACTTTAATTTAATGTCAAATATTATATCTAATCGTTAAATTTTTTTAATAATTTAACCCACCATATAAATTTATACAAAATTCTCGAGAATTAAAAATAAACAGAATTAATCAAGAAAATAACATATAATGCTAATTTTGATTTTTACAATAATCGTTTTCTATATACTAAAAAGGGCGTTTAGTTAATCGGATAGAAATTAAATTTGCCTAACTAAATTATAATAAAAACAGTAGTATTTTTATGAATTACAAATTCAACACGTAATTTGTTTGTGAAAACTAGGTTATTGATTTCTTAGTATATTTACATTAATTTAATTAGATGCTATGAGTGATAAACAAAGAACAATAAAGCATGCTGTTTCTATTTCTGGTGTTGGGCTTCATACAGGTGAAAAAGTAACCCTTACATTTAACCCGGCACCCGAAAATCATTGGTATAAATTTCAGCGCGTTGACTTAGACAACAAGCCTACTATTGACGCCGATGCGGATTTAGTAGTAGATACCTCGCGAGGAACCACCTTAGAACAAAATGGCGCAAGAGTTCATACAACAGAGCATGTTTTAGCCGCATTAGTTGGCCTTAAAATTGATAATTGCTTAATTCAAGTTTCAGGTCCTGAAATGCCAATTATGGATGGAAGTTCTATTAAATTTATGGAATTATTAGAACAAGCAGGCATTGTTGAACAAACTGCAGAGCGAGACTATTTTGTATTAACTCAAAATTTATCCTACGAAGATTCTCATAAAAAAGTTGAAATGCTTGCAGTGCCTCAAGATGATTTTAGGGTAACCGTAATGGTGGATTATGGCAGTGAAGTTTTAGGCACACAGCATGCATCCATGTATAAAATAGATGATTTTAAAAAAGAAATTGCCTCTTGCCGAACCTTTGTTTTTTTAAGAGAATTAGAGGCCTTACTGGCTAATAATTTAATAAAAGGAGGAGATTTAGATAATGCCATTGTTTTAGTGGATAGCGATTTGCCCGAAGAAAAGCTAAATCATCTTCGTAAAGTATTTAATAAACCAAATGTGCAAGTTAAAGGCAGAGGTGTTTTAAACAATACAAAATTACATTTTTATAACGAGCCTGCTCGGCATAAATTATTAGACATTGTTGGCGATTTGGCTCTCATAGGCAAGCCTTTAAAAATCCATGTATTAGCTGCTCGTCCGGGACACGCAGGTAACATTGATTTTGCAAAAAAAATCAAACAAATGATTCGGGAAGAATCAATGAAAAAAAAGAAAAATATTTATGTTCCTTATGATTTAAATAAAACTCCCCTTTATGATATAAACCAAATTCAAAAAATAATTCCACACCGGCAACCATTTTTATTTGTAGATAAAATTATGGAAATTACTGAAGAAGGTATTGTGGGGGTTAAAAACGTGAGTATGAACGAGGAGTTTTTTAAAGGACATTTTCCAGGTGCACCAGTTTTTCCTGGGGTTTTGCAAATAGAAGCCATGGCTCAAGTGGGAGGTATTTTTTCATTAAGCAAGGTGCCAGACCCAGAGAATTACCTTACTTTTTTTATGAGCCTAGATAAAGTAAAGTTTAAAAATAAAGTAATACCCGGCGATACCATTGTGTTTAAATTATCTTTAATTACGCCTATTCGCAGAGGCATTGTGCATATGAAAGGAGAAGCTTTTGTTAGAGAAAAATTAGTAATGGAAGCCGAAATGATGGCTTTATTATCAAAAGTTAAATAAAAGAATTAAAATAACTTTGCAGAAATAAAATAGTAATGATTTCAAATCTCGCAAACATTAGCTCAAAAGCTAATATTGGTAAAAATGTTACCATTGATGCATTCGCAAGTATTCACCAAGATGTAGAGATTGGTGATAATTGCCACATCCATTCTAATGCAGTTATTTATCCAGATACTATTATTGGTAAAGATTGTAAAATTTTTCCTGGGGCAGTTATCGGAATTGTTAATCAAGATTTAAAGTACAATGGCGAAAAATCAAATACTGTTATTGGAAATAATACAACTATAAGAGAGTATGCGACTATTCATAAAGGCACCGCCGATAGAATGACAACAAAAGTTGGAAACAACTGTCTAATTATGTGTTATACTCATGTAGGACATGACTGTGCAATTGGTAATAATGTAATTATCGCAAACAATGGGAGCCTTGCTGGACATATTACCGTTCAAGATTTTGTAATTATTGAAGGCGTTGTATCTGCCCAACAATTTGTAACTATAGGAGCACATTCTTTTGTGGCTGGAGCGTCTTTAGTTAGAAAAAGTATTCCACCTTATATCAGGGTTGCAAGAGAGCCTTTACAATTTATTGGTGTAAATACAATCGGATTAAGTCGCAGAGGATTTGATAAAGAAATAATAAAACAAATTGAAGATATTTATAGAATTATTTTTGTAAGAGGGCATAATATTAGCAATGCCATAGATGTAGTTGAAAACGAAATTCCTGATTCTACTTATCGTAACGAAATTTTAGATTTTATTAAAAATCAAAAAGAAGGCATAGTAAAAGGTATTTAATAATTTAAAAATAAATATAATTCTAAAAAAATTGCTTTCACTTCAATTAAATAATTTAGGTAAAAAATATAATAAAGAATGGGTTTTTCGAAACCTAAATTTTACTATTATTGCCAATCAAAAATTAGTTATTTTAGGCGGTAATGGCTCTGGTAAATCTACCTTGCTTCAAATTATTTCGGGCTTTCTTACTCAGAATGAAGGAGAAATCGACTACAGCCTGACTAATAATAAAATAGAGTCGCAAGAACTTAAAAATTACATATCATTTGCCTCGCCATATTTTCAATTAATAGAGGAATTTACATTACAAGAAATTTTAGAACATTGTTTAATCTTTAAGCCTTACGTGAATAATTTCTCTGCTAAACAAATTATTGATTTAATAGAACTAGATGGGGCAAAAAACAAACTCGTTAAACAATTTAGTAGTGGAATGAAACAACGTTTAAAATTAGGCTTAGCAATTTTAAGCGATACTCCTTTATTACTTTTAGATGAACCGCTTTCTAATTTGGATAAAAAGTCAATCACTTGGTATCAAGAACTTGTTGTAAATCATTGTAAAGAACGCACAGTAATAGTTTGTTCGAATGCCATTGACGATGAATTTAATTTTTGTAATGCTGAATTAAATGTAATGGATTATAAAAAATAACACGTTTATTTTTAAAAGTTTATTTTATTTCAAAATAAATAAGCATATTTATATCGATTGAATAGCGCAATAAAAATATTACTTTACCCCATTTCGATTATTTACGGTTTAATTACTTTTTTAAGAAACCGTTTATACGATTGGAAATTTCTAAAAGAAAATTATTTTGATATTCATACCATTGGCGTAGGAAATTTATCTGTCGGCGGTGCCGGAAAAACCCCTCTAGTTGAATATTTAATTCGTTTACTTTTAAAAGAAGACTCTCGCATCGCAACATTGAGCAGGGGATACAAAAGAAAAACAAAAGGTTTTGTTTTGGCAACAGATTCATCAACAGCCCAAGAAATTGGCGATGAACCCCTAATCTACAAATCGAAATATCCTATCCAAGTTGCGGTTGATAATAATCGCGTATCAGGAATAAAAAAATTAATATCCTTAGAAAAAAAATCTCCAAGATATATTTTATTAGATGATGTTTTTCAGCATCGTGCAATAAAATGTGGATTGACTATTGTAGTAAGTGATTTTAATAATTTATACTTTAATGATATTATGCTGCCATCTGGTACTTTAAGAGAATATAAATCTGAAATTATAAGGGCAGATGTAATTATAATAAGTAAAATCCCAGATAAAATAACGGCTATTGAATTAAGAAACGTATTAAAAGACGTTAATCCAAAAGCTTATCAGCAAGTGTTTTTTAGTTATTTAAAATATGGCGAACTTTATTCTATTAGTAATTCAAATGAAAAAATTGATACGCTAAATGATTTATATCGTTTTAGAATTATTTGTTTTTCGGGTATTGCAAATGCAAACTTGATGGTTAATTATCTAAAAGAATATAGTGCAGAAGTTCAGCATTTAAATTTTAGTGATCATCATGAATATTCTATTAAAGATTTAGAAGATATTGAAAGTTATTATAATAGCTTTAAAGGCGGAAATAAAATTATTGTTACAACCGAAAAAGATTTAATGCGATTAAAAAATTCAGCTCTTTGGTCAATAGCTGAAAGAATGATTATTTACATTCTCCCTGTAGAAGTATCATTTAAAGATAAAGAAAATGAATTTAACGAAATGATTTTAAAATATGTTAGAACAAATAGATTTCACCACCAAAAATATTCTTAATAAAACTAATCATTTTAAGCCTCAAGTAGGAATTATTTTAGGAACTGGTTTAGGAAAATTAGTTAATGAAATAAAAATTGAACACGAAATTTCCTATCAAGAAATTCCAAACTTCCCTATTAGTACAGTACAAGGCCATAATGGTAAATTAATTTTTGGCGAACTCAACGAAAAAAAGGTAATGGTATTACAAGGGCGCTTTCATTTTTACGAAGGTTATACCATGCAACAAGTAACGTTTCCAGTTAGGATAATGAAAGCAATGGGCGTAAAAACCCTTTGTGTAAGTAATGCTTGTGGCGGTATGAATCCTTCTTTTGAAGTAGGTGAGTTAATGATTATTAAAGACCATATTAATTTGTTTCCCACCAATCCGTTAATAGGAAAAAATTTTTCTGAATTAGGGCCGCGTTTTCCAGACATGAGCTCTGCTTATAAAAAAGAATACATCGCTTTGTCTAAACAAATTGCTAAAGAAAATAATATAAAATTAAGTGAGGGAGTTTACGCTGGCTTAACGGGCCCATGTTTTGAAACACCGGCCGAATACAAATATTTATGGCGCTTAGGCGCCGATGTTGTAGGAATGAGTACAGTGCCTGAGGTTATTGTAGCCAAACATTCGGGTATAGATGTTTTTGGAATTAGTATAGTTACCGATTTAGGAATAGAAGGAAATGTTCAAACAGTAACTCATGAAGAAGTTCAACACATTGCTAATTTGCAAGAACCTAAAATGACTTTAATTTTAAAAGAATTAATTAAAAGAATTTAATTTTCTACTATTTTTATTGTATTAATTATCACGATAACATCAGCAAAGATTGGTTTGACAACAAAACGGCCAGCTTGCATAATTAAAACTTTCTTTTATTGATTTTAAGCTTTAAAAAAGTCGTCGTAACTCACTTCTTTTGTTTCTAATTTGCACTTTTGTTTTACTAAATCTATTACTTTTTTACTGTAAATATTTTCAAAAATCTTTTGAGCCTCTTTTTCTTTACTCAATAAATCTTTTGAAATTTTTTCTAAATCTTCGTCTGAGGCCATTTGACCATATCGGGCATATTCGCTTTTAATAAATATTTTGGCTTCTTCTTGCGCTTCTATTGACTCAACTTTTATTTCGTTGTCTTTAATAATTTTATTTTCAATTAAACGCCATTGCATTGATTTGGAATAATTAGGGTATTCTTTTTCTAATTCTTCTGGGGTTATTGGCTTTTCATTAGCTCTTGCCAACCATCTTTTTAAAAAGTCGTCGGGTAATTTTAAATTTATTTTTTCTACTAACTTTTTTTCTACTTCTGTTCTCAAAAATTTTTCAGAATCTGCTGCAAACATTAATGCCAACTCGTCGCGTATTTTATTTTTAAACTCTTCTTCGGTAGCTATTTTTCCGGTACCATAAACCTTATCAAACAATTCTTGATTTAATTCTGCGTCTTCGAGTCTTGAAATGTTTTTTACAGTTAATTGAAAATCACCATTTGTTTGTTCGGCCAACTCTTTATCAATACTTAACGAAACGCTTTTATCAATGGCAGTTTCGTATAACTCATTAATAGGAATTGTAATTTTGTCTTCTTTTTTTAATCCTAATAATTTGGTTTTTGCATTTTCGTTTTTTATCCTTTCGTAACTTACGCTTGTGCTTTTAAAAATTCCTCCTGTTTTAATAAAGCCGCTTTCGTCTAATTCATTAATGTCTACAAAAACAACATCTTTTTCTGATGACACTTCAGGATTAGTTGGCTTACCATAATTACGACGAACGTCTTTTAAATATTTTTCTATTAACTCATCATCAATTTTTACTGTTTTTTGAGAAAACACGTAACTGCTATCTAAATTAATAGAAAAATTTGGGGCCATGCCTAATTCATAAATAAACTCAAATTCTGTTTGATTAACAAAATCTATCGATGCCTGATCTTTTGGCAATGGATTTCCTAATACATCAAGCTTATTGTCTTCTATAAATTTATAAATAGCATCATTTAGTATTTTATTTATTTCTTCAACTAATATTTGATTACCATATTGTTTTTTAATCAAACTCCCTGGCACCTTTCCTGGTCTGAAGCCAGGCATTTTAGACTGTTTTTGAATTTTTTTTATTCCCTCACTTACCTTTAATTCATAATCTGCTGGTCCAAGCGAAATTTTTATTTCTGCATTCAAACTGTCAATATCATTCTTTACTATGTTCATCTTTGTTAATTTTAGGAGGGTAAAAGTACTGATATTTGTTTAGCCAACCAAACCCTAATCGTGGGCAAAACAAATTAATTATAAAAAAATAATCCCTTTTATTTTAGCAGCTTTTTTATAGATACTAACTATCTCGTCAACATTTAAAGATACTTGGCTTACAGTAATACTTATATATTTGCCTCCGCCACTTTCTTTTGAAAAAATTTCAGCGCCTGCTTCAAATAAATTTTCTACTAAAGCAATGTTTCTATTTTCACTTTTAACAATAAATTTATACATATAAACACAAGGAAAAGTTAAACTTTCTTGTAAGGTATTTTTGAATTTTTCTGCCTCTTCATCAGTCATAAAGAGTTATTTAAAAAAATGAATGCGAATAAGGTTCAGTCCAAAAACCATCAATAGGCTCCCTGTTATTATATTAAAAACCGCCATTGTTTTAGCCGTTAATACTTTTTTTAATTTGCTTGCGCCCGATACTTTTGCCAGCTCAACTAATAAAACCAAAACAAGAGTGGCGCTAAAATAAAAAATCATTTTAACAATAGAATAATTTAATGTTTTGCTTATTATTGTAACATTTCCGAGCCAAAGAAGCCAAATGGCGGGGTTTAGCGTATTTAAAAAAAAACCTTTTAATAACATTAAAATGGGCGCAGGTGTTTTTATTTCTATGGCAACTTCGGTTATTACATCTTGTTTTTTAAAGTGAAATGCACCAAAAACAATAAGCAAAACGCCAGCCACTATTCCCATAAATCTTTTGCTTTCTTCATCGTGAAAAAAATTTGTTGCCCCTAAGTTCACCAAAAAAATAATTAATAAACAAACCATCAAATCGCTTAAAAAAATTCCGAAAGCAATTAAGGCGCCCGGCTTGTAACCATATTTAATGGCTGTGTTTAATAAAGCGAAAAAAGATGGGCCAAAAGAAAAACTCAAAAATAAAACTATTATGAGAGTTTGATATATTAATGTTAGTGCCAAAATATTAATTTTTTATATTCTCTATAAATGCCAGCCATTCGTTTAATTGTTTGCCCTTTAAAACCCTCGGAAATTTACTCTGACCTCCCAGTTTATTTTTACTAGCCAAAAAATCAATAAAAACCTTGTTTTGCAAAGGAATTATCTTTATTTCTTTTAATGCATGTTGTCTTTCTACAGCATAATCATCATTTAATTCTTTCAAATGCCCGTCAAGCCTTTCTGTTAATTCTTTTAAATTTATGTTTTCGTCTATTCCAACATACCAGGTGTGAGAAAATAAGCCTTCAAATGGCAATCCAACAACACAGAACTCGTTGATATTAATCTTAAAATAACTTGCAGTAAGTTTAATGGCGCTATTCATATTTTCCACGCTCAAGTGTTCGCCGCATAAACTTAAAAAATGTTTTGTTCTTCCGGTAATAATAATTTCGTTTCTTTTTAAGTCTAAGAATTTTATTGTGTCGCCAATTAAATATCGCCAGGCCCCTGCACAATTAGAAATAACAATCGCATATTCTTTATTTAATTCTACTTTACTCAAATCAATTGCGTTTGCATTTGGTAGCATATTTCCTTCTGAATCAAAATTTTGATTACTAAACGGAATAAATTCAAAAAAAATTTGATTATCTGTCATTAGTTTCATCGCCTGAGCTTCATTAGGCCTTTCTTGATATGCAATAAATCCTTCTGATGCCATATAGGTGTCCATATAAACCAATGGCTTGCCACACAAATTA
Organism: Chitinophaga pinensis; assembly: GCA_945887955.1. Taxonomy (GTDB): domain Bacteria; phylum Bacteroidota; class Bacteroidia; order B-17B0; family Aurantibacillaceae; genus Aurantibacillus. Next base: position 10,208 of record CAMCZO010000016.1, read on the forward strand.
TTTATGCTGTTTTTGTAAGGAAGTATCGAAACCCCACCATGAACAAACATGACCAAATTTGGCCAAACATCGTGAATAGTTTTAACTTGATAATGCTGAATAATGCGCTCAAATAATATTTGTATCCAGGCCGGAAGCCCACAAATAAAACCCACGTTCCAGCTTTTTGCATTTAATACAATTTCTTCTAGCTTATCTTCCCAACTTTTTTGTGCTCGTATTTCTGGCCCGGGCAAACTAAAATTTTGAAACCACAAGGGCTGAGTTCCAGTTGTTATTCCGCTTAAATCGCCAGTAAAACAGGTGCCATTAAAATTTAAATTTGTGCTTCCCCCCACAAACAAAACTTCTGTTTGATATTGTTCTTTAGAAAAATTAAAATGCTTTGTTGCTAAAATTTGTTTAAAGGTGCCTTTGTGTATAGACCTTATCATCGATTTAGTAACTGGAATGTGTTTACTCGAAGATTCTGAAGTGCCAGAACTTAATGCAAAATATTTAATTTTTCCTGGCCAACTCACATTTTTTTCTCCCTTTAAGGCCCTATGCCACCAGCCATCAAAAATAGTTTGATAATCGAGAATTGGCGTTTGGCTTTGAAACATTTTTATTGGATCTTCTTGCATTAATATGTTCGAAAAGCCAAATTGTTTGCCAAAATCTGTATTGCGCGCCTTAAACAAAATTTTTTTTAATTGCTTAATTTGCTGCTTTTCTCCGCTCCGCCTATTCGGTATTTTAGAGCGAATGTTTATAGCGCCTTTTATAATCGAACCCAGTATTGGCATTTTGAATTTGTTGCTATTATTTTAAATAACGAAAGTCTTGGTTATTTTTTATTGTTTTTAGAGAATGATATATAAGCTTGATAACCTCTTCAACATCCTTTTTGTTAACGCTTTCAACTGTTGTGTGCATGTATCGCAAGGGCAATGAAATTAAAGCCGAAGCAATGCCGTCGGTAGCATAAGCAAAAGCGTCGGTATCTGTTCCGGTTGCTCTTGATGCCGCCTGACGCTGAAAATCGATTTTGTTTTTTTTGGCTGTAGCAATTATTAACTTCAATAAATTATTTTGAACAGCTGGCGCATAGCTTAATACGGGGCCTTTTCCACAATGAATGTCTCCACTTGTGATTTTGCTCATCATTGGCGTTTGGGTATCGTGACAAACATCGGTTACTATGGCTACGTTTGGTTTAATTTTTCGGGCAATCATAGTTGCACCGTTTAATCCAACCTCTTCTTGTACTGCATTTACAATATATAAACCAAAGGGCAATTTATCTTTTTTTTCTTTTAAAAGCCTTGCGACCTCAGCAATCATAAAGCCTCCTATTCTATTATCAAGGGCGCGGCCAACATAATAGCGGTCGTTTAATTCCATTAATTCGTCTTGATAAGTTACCACACAGCCCACATGCACGCCGAGATCGCTCACCTCTTTATCTGACTTACAGCCCAAATCTAAAAAAATATTTTTTAAGCTAGGGGGTTCCTCTTTGCCGGGCTCTCTAACATGAATAGCGGGCCAGCCAAATACGCCTTTTACTATTCCTTTATCTGTGTGAATATTTACTCGCATGGAGGGCGCAATTTGGTGGTCGCTGCCACCATTTCTTTTCAAATAAATAAAGCCGTCTTTTGAAATATAATTCACAAACCAACTAATTTCATCTGCATGGGCCTCAATGACTACTTTATATGTTGCACTTGGGTTTATAACCCCTACTACGGTGCCATAAGTGTCAACAAAATGGGTGTCAACATAGGGTTTAATGTAATTAAGCCATATTTTTTGTCCTGCGCTTTCAAAGCCAGTAGGCGAGGGGTTGTTTAAATATTGATATAAAAAATTGGTTGAATTAGTATTTAGTAAAGATTTTATTTTTGCCATGTTGAATTTTTATATAATTAAACGAAAAAATGATGGGCCTTAAATTATTTTTTTATTTTTTTTGAAAGATTGCATTAAAATTAAAAATTTGTTATTTTTTAGTTTTTTGTTTTTGCCAAGTGTTATACTCGTCTTGTTGTTGAGGTCTAAATGCTGGAATTCGGCGCAAAGGCTCGCAGGGCTTGAGCGATCGCCGGCATTCGGCTGGCAAATTTTGATATAGCGCTGTTCCTTTTGTTTTCCAGGCAATCATTTCGTTACTCACCTCTTTGGTTATTTTTGCTGGGTTGCCAAGCAGCACTTTTCTATTTTCGATAATGGTTTCGGCTGGCACAAAACTAAGCGCGCCTACAATACACTCGTCGCCTATTATTACATTATCCATAATTACACTGTTCATTCCAATTAGTGTGTTTTTGCCTATCGTAGCCCCATGAATTATGGCGCCATGGCCAATGTGTGCGGCTTCTTTTAGCAATACGGTGGCTCCTGGAAACATGTGTATGGTACAGTTTTCTTGAATGTTACAGCCATCTTCTATAACAATTTGGCCCCAATCGCCTCTAATTGCTGCTCCAGGCCCTACATACACTTTTTTACCAATTATTACGTTGCCTGTAACCGTGGCATTTGGATGAATAAATGCACTAGAGTCTATCACGGGCTTATACCCATTAAATTCGTATACATTAGACATAGTGTTTTGTAAAAATACAATTTTTTGCAACGACTAACAATAAAAAATTGTTGTCTATATTTAACTAAGGATTAGGACAAAAAAATACCCGCAAAAAACATAATAAAATTTCAATACCTCAGGCAACGCACAGAAAAGCGACCTTGCCTGTTGGCGCTGTTTCTGTAGATAATGCCATCACCGCTGCTAAAGCCGCGGACCCAAGCGTCACCGAGACTTTACTCTGACGAACTCCACAAGTAACCGCCTACGCCAAAGTTGCTGAAACCCCCATTGGAGAAATATAACCGCCCGGAAGCCCTTACCATCTTATCTTTATTTACCATAATTATACGCTCAATAATATAAAATAAATAAAATTTTTTTATAGGAGTTCATTGCTACAAAGTTTAAGATTTATTTTTTTGCAATTTATACCCAATTTTTACTCTTGGTTTCGGGCTTTCTTTTTTATCGAGTAATTCATCTAAATACCTAAAAACAATTTCCATGTTTTTATCTTGATTATCCAATTTTCTTTTTATTTTTTCGATTTCATATTTTAGTTCGGTATTTGTTAAAAGCCTTTCTCTCAACTTTACAAATAATTCTATGATTCTAATACTTACCTGAACGGCTCTCTCACTCTTCAAAACATTTGCTAACATTAAAACCCCATATTCTGTAAAAACAAATGGTAAAGCCCCACCTAAATGTGATTTTGATGGTATCGCAAATTGCGATACCATTATCTCAACTTCAATTTCAGTTAACTGAAACATAAAATGCTGTGGGAATTTTGTGATATTACGTTTAACTTGTTCGCGTAACCGAATACTTTTAATACCATACAACTCCGCCAAATCTCTATCGAACATCACTTTATGATTTCTGATGATGTATATTTTGTTCATCACTATCTCATCGGGAACAACTAACGCGCTTTCTTTCTTTGCCATAATTAATCACTCAATAAATATAAAACAAAGGAAAGTTATTTTATAGGTGTTGATTGCTACAAAGTATAGCATTTATTTTTTCGGCAACTACTCGTTTTTAAAAGACTCCCTTTCCAGACCAACGTGTACCGATTTAATATAAAAATTAATGCTGTTTTGCCCTCTTTTTATATTAGGCCCAACTTGGCCCTGCACTTGTTTAATGGCCCTTGCCAGTTAGTGGGGCGCAATCTTTTTAAAAATTATCAATTATATATCTGAACCTTTTATTTTGGTTTCCACTTATTAAAAATAAAATAAAATAATACAATTACGGTAATTGAGCATAATAAAATAATAATAGTTTGGTTTACGTTAGGTATTGTATTTCTATTACCCGTCTCGATTTTGGCTTCTTTTAAAAAACGATGCAAGCCTAAGTTTTTTCTTAAAAACTTTAGTTCGTCGTCATAATCGTTTCCGTATGTTAAGGTATAAAAATCTTCTTTTTCTGATTTAAAAAATTTCCTACTTCGGCTGCACCAATCTAATTTACAATTATTAACTTGTTTATATCTACTATAAATAACCCACTCATCTCCAACATTAAATTTTTGATAACATGGGGTATTACATTCAAACAACACTTTAAATGTTTTTTTTGCTTGTCCCTTATAAAGTTCGTCTATTTCAAAAACGGCCTCTCCAAATATATTATCGCATTCAACAACATTTTTTACTCGGCCTTTAAAAACAATGTCATATTTGTCGCACTCTGCAATGCTTAATCCCGAGAGAGGACATTGGCAGGCGTTTAAATTAACATAACAAAAGAGAAAAAAAAATACAATACTTTTTATAATGGCATTAATCATTCAACTGGGTTTTTATGAAGCGCTGCGAGGCCTGAATTAATTCATACAATATTTCGTCTTTATTTATAAATGAAACCTGTTTGCGATATTGCAAAAGAAGATTTTCTATTACAGGAGAAGATTTTAGGGGCCTTCTAAACTCGATGGCCTGAGCGGCATTAAGCAACTCTATAGCTAAAACTTTTTCTACATTATTAATTACCGTAAAACATTTTGTGGCCGCATTGGCGCCCATGCTCACATGGTCTTCTTGACCATTGCTACTCACAATACTATCTACACTTGCTGGAGAACATAGTTGTTTATTCTGACTAACAATACTAGCGGCTGAATATTGTGTAATCATAAGCCCTGAATTTAATCCATGGTTTGGGGTTAAAAAAGGGGGTAATGCTCTTTGCCCAGAAATTAATAAAAAGATTCTTCGTTCTGAGATGTTAGCCAGCTCTGCCATTGCGATACATAAAAAATCTAAGGCTAAAGCCAAAGGTTGGCCATGAAAATTACCTCCACTTATTATTTCATCTTCTTCAATAAAAATTGTGGGATTATCTGTTACAGAATTAATTTCTATTTCAAATACCGAGCTCACGTAATTTAAAGTGTCTTTTGTTGCACCGTGCACCTGAGGAATACATCGAAACGAGTATGGATCTTGAACTTGCGTTTTGTTTTGTTTACTAATTTCGCTTCCCTCTAAATTAGCGCGAATGGCTTTGGCTGTTTTTATTTGTCCTAAGTGAGACCTAATGTTTTGCAAATTTTCTTTAAAAGGATCTAAGCGAACATCAAATGCATCAATAGATAAAGACGAAATTTTATCTGCCAAAAAATTTAAGCGCTCAGATTGTAATATACAATAAACCCCATAAGCGCTCATAAATTGCGTACCGTTTAGTAAAGCCAGCCCTTCTTTTGATTGCAAGATTATTGGCTCTATTCCTTTTTCTTGAAAAACATCTTTTGTATCAAACAGCTTATTATTATGAATTACTTTCCCTAAGCCAAGCAAAGGGAGGCTTAAATGCGCTAAGGGAGCAAGATCTCCGCTTGCTCCAAGAGAGCCTTGTTGATAAACCAAAGGATATATTTTATGATTTATTAATTCGCATAATAGTTGCACTGTTTTAAGTTGAACGCCACTTTTACCATAAGATAAAGATTGAATTTTTAATAAAAGCATTAGTTTTACAACCTCTTGGGGCACCGGCTCTCCCAATCCACAAGCGTGGCTCTTAACCAAATTGATTTGTAATTGCTCAATTTCAGCATCAACAATTTTTACATTACACAAAGAACCAAAGCCTGTATTTATGCCATAAATAGGCGCTTTATTTTGTTTTAGTTTATCGTCTAAATAGTTTCGGCAATCGATAATTGCTTTTTGCGACACTTTCGAAATGTTTACTTTGGCGCCATGGTCATCTAAAAAGGATTTTAACTCCGCTAGCGTAAGTCTTTTAGTATGATCAATCGTTAGTGTCATTTAATTGTTTTTTTATTAAGTGAATCATGTCGTTTAATTTAAGAGTATGCTGCTCTCCATTAATCATATTTTTTATTGCAAAAACTCCGCTTGTTAATTCGTTACTGCCAATAGTACAAACAAAAGGAATGTTTTTTTTATTTGCATAATCAAATTGTTTGCTTAATTTTTTTGTTACGTCGGGGTATACTTCGCAGGCCAAGTTATTTTTTCTTAACTCTTCGGCAAGGCTTAAACAAAAAAGTTGCGTTGCTTCATCAAAATGAGTAAATAAAACTTTAGACGTGGAGGAAGATGCTATTTCTGAAAATAAATTTAACTCTTCCATTGCGTCATAAATTCGATCAAAACCAAATGATATTCCCACGCCGCTAATGTTTGAAAGGCCAAATACGCTTGTTAGATCGTCATATCTTCCGCCTCCCAAAATACTTAATTTAAATGTATCTGAATTAGTTTTTACTTCGAAAATAGTTCCAGTATAATAATTAAGGCCGCGAGCTAAAGTTATGTCTAATTCAAATTTTGTATTTACTGTTTTTTCATTGTCTAATAAAAATTGTATTTCTTCTATGCCCTTTTTTCCTACTAAACTATTACCAACTATATTTTTTAAAATGTTTATTTTTTCTGAATTAGAGCCAGTAAAATTTAAAAGTGGTTGTAGTTTTAAAATTGCCTCTTCCGAAATTCCTTTATCCTTCATTTCTTGATTTACGGCCTCTTTGCCAATTTTATCAAGTTTATCTAATGCAATGGTTATCTCAACAATTTTAGTGGGCTCGTTTATTACTTCTGCAAAAGCGGTTAAAATTTTTCGATTATTAAATTTTATAACTACAGGTAAATTTAATTCGAAAAAAGTTTTGTCAATTAATGAAATTAAATCTAATTCGTTAACCAGAGAGTCGCTTCCAATAACATCTGCATCGCATTGTAAAAACTCTCGATAACGGCCTTTTTGTGGCCGGTCTGCGCGCCAAACTGCTTGTATTTGATAGCGCTTAAATGGAAAAACCAGTTCGTTTTTATTTGTTGCTACAAAGCGAGCAAAAGGAACAGTTAAATCGTACCGGAGAGCTCTCTCGGTAAGTTCTTCCGAATTTCTAGAAGATTCCAAAGACAACTCAAACTCCCTTCGAAGAAGCTCTTTATTTTTATTTTCGTGAATGCGTGAGTTTAATATTTTAAAAACAAGTTGATCGCCTTCTTCTCCATATTTATTGGTAAGGGTAGTTAAATTTTCCATGGCTGGCGTTTCAATTGGCTGAAAGCCGAACAATTCAAAATTCCGTTTGATGCAATTTAAAACATAAAGTCGCTTCTGCATTTCTGCCGGACCAAAATCTCTAGTGCCTCTTGGAATTGAAGGTTTCATTAAAACAATTTAAATTACACAACAAACTTAAAAAAAAAGATGCGAATTAATTCAAAAATTTTTTACTAATATCTCGCACTATTTTGTTGAAATTTAAAAAAATTACATATAATGTTAAGATAACACAAGAATTTGTGTTAAATTTTTTGTTTCCTTAAATTTGAGGCCTTAATTAAACAAACTGTCGATTTAGTAGTTTCTATTTAAATTCATAATGCGCGCAACCCTAATTTTTCTTTTTTTAATTTACTTTACTCATTCTTTTGCTCAGGAAGAAAACAGAATATCGGTAGAAAAGTATACGCTTACTGGATATATCAAAGACGAAAAAAATGGCGAAACTTTAACTGGTGCCATGGTTAGTAAATATGGTTCTAATATAGGTGTTTCTGCTAATGAATATGGGTTTTACTCTTTAACCCTTCCAAAAGGCGAGCATATTATTTCGGTTTCAATAATTGGGTATAAAACTTTTACATTTTCTGTTATTCTTGATCAAAATATCAATAAAATTTTTGAGTTAAAAGAAGAGGGGAAAAATTTAGATGAAATAATAATAACTGGCGAAGCAGAAGATAAAAATGTATCGAGCATAGAAATGAGTACCGCAAAATTAGACATAAAACAAATAAATAAAATACCGGCATTTTTAGGTGAAATAGATGTTATAAGGGCGATACAATTATTGCCTGGGGTAACTACAGTTGGGGAGGGCGCTAGTGGATTTAATGTTCGTGGCGGAAACGTTGATCAAAATTTAATTTTATTAGATGAGGCGCCAGTTTATAATTCGTCTCATTTATTTGGGTTTTTCTCTGTGTTTAACCCAGATGCCGTTAAAGATGTTAAATTAATAAAAGGCGGTATACCAGCTCAATACGGCGGGCGGGCCTCTTCAATTTTAGATGTAAGAATGAAAGAGGGGAATAATAAAAAACTAGCGGTAACAGGCGGCATAGGAACAGTTTTTAGTCGGATTAGTATTGAAGCACCTATTATTAAAGAAAAAGCAAGCTTTATTATTGCCATGAGAAGAAGTTATTTAGACGCCTTAGTGAAACCGTTTTTGAAAGATTCTAACCCCCTAAAAAATACTCAATTTTATTTTTACGACCTTACAGCAAAATTTAATTATAGGATAAACGAAAAAAACACAATTTTTGCTAGCGGGTATTTAGGTAGAGATGTTTTTGCCGCTTCTGTTTTTAATTTTAATTATGGCAACACTACCGCTACAGCCCGATGGAACCATATTTTTAATAAAAAATTATTTATGAATGCAACAGCCTTCTATAGTAATTATGATTACCTTATCCAATTTGGCTCAACTAATGGACCAAATTTTAAATGGCGAAGTAATATTATTAACTACAGTTTAAAAACTGATTTTATTTATTATTTAAATACAAGAAATATTATTCGTTTTGGGGCTCAGTCTTTGCTTTATAACTTTAAGCCTTACGACGCCATTAGCACATTTGAAAATGCAAATGTAAATTTTGTTGCAGAGAGGCGCTATGGGACAGAAAGTTCTATATTTGTTGGTATCGAACAAAAGATTTTTGAAAAACTCACCTTCGAATACGGCTTGCGCTTAAGTATTTATAATTATATAGGAAAAGGAACCGCATACTATTTTAGAGACACAATTGCAAACACAACCTTACCTCTTCAAAATTCGAAAAATTACGAATTTGGCCAAACAATCCAATCTTATCTCAATCCCGAACCCCGTTTTTCGGCAAATTATTTACTAAACAAAAGCAGCTCTATAAAAATAAGCTATAACCGAATGGCGCAATACATTCAGTTAATAAGTAATACAGCGGCAAGCACGCCCTTAGATGTTTATACAATTGCTTCAAATAATTTAAAGCCACTAACTGCCGATCAGGGGAGTTTAGGCTACTTTAAAAACTTTAAAAACAACATGTTTGAAAGTTCGGTAGAGTGTTACTATAAATATTTAAAAAATCAATTAGATTATATAGACAATGCAGATTTATTTATAAATCCAACTGTAGAAAATCAATTGGTTCAAGGCCTTGGAAGGGCTTACGGCACTGAATTTTATTTAAAAAAATCAAAAGGTAAAATTCAGGGTTGGATAAGCTATACCCTAAGCAAAACTGAGCGTTTAGTTAGAGGTATAAGTAATGACAATTGGTTTTATAGTCGTTATGATCGCACTCATTGTTTAAATACGAGTTTAAATTACGACATTGCTAAACGCTGGAATGTTTCTGCTAATTTTGTTTTTCTTACTGGTGTTCCTGGTACATTTCCAAATTCAAAACTTCAAATTCAAAATATAAATATTCCTTATAATACTGATGGAATTAGAAATAATTACCGCATAACGCCTTATCATCGTTTAGATATAGGCGCAACATATTCCTTTAAAAAGAACGACACAAGAAAATATCAACAAACATTAGTGTTTAGTGTTTATAACGTTTATAATAGAAGAAATGCTTTTAGTATTTATTTTAGAACTAAAGATGGAGAGCCATTACAAACAGAAGCGGTTCGTTTTTCGGTGGTTGGCTCGTTTATTCCAGCGGTAACTTATAATTTTAATTTTTAATTTGTATGAAACCAATAAATAACTTTCTCTTTTTTTCCCTCTCTCTATTTTTATTCTCGTCTTGCGAAGATGTTGTGCAAATAAAATTAGACGAAGGCTCTGAATTAATTGTAATTGATGCGTTTATTAATGATTTACGTATAGATCAAAAAATAAGAATTACAAAAAATAATAGTTATTTTAGTACAACAGACCCCGCCCCCTTAACTAATGCTGTTGTTAGTTTAAAAGATTTAACCCTTAACAAAGCCTATTCTTTTAATTATGAAAATAATGGCAACTACGTTTATAAACTTATTAATTCAGATACTATTGCAAAGACAAATCATCAATACGAACTCAGTGTTAGCTTAAACGGAATAACATACACTTCAATGGCCACGCAAAAACGTAGTGCCAAAATCGATAGCGTTTCTGCAATTCTAAGAGACACCAGAGGCGGGGGCTTTGGTTCCACTAAAGATCCTTCTTATTTGTGTTTATTATTTGCAAAAGATAAAACCGATAGCAATGCCGATTATTATTGGATAAAAACATATAAAAACGACACGTTGTTCTCGGGCTCTCGCGATATCAACGTTTGTATTGATGGAACAGGTGGCGAAGTGTATGATGTTAATGTGGATTCTACCGCCTTTACTCCGCCTTCTGCTTTCTTAGGCTTTAACCGTTATAATAAAAACGACGTTTGCAAAGTTGAAATTCATTCTATCTCAAAAGAATCTTACTTCTTTTTTATTCAAGCTTTGGCCCAAATAAACAATGGCGGCCTGTTTGCTCAAACTCCCGAAAATATAAAAACGAACATTGTTACGCCAATAGGAGCTAAAACAAAAGCTGTAGGTCAATTTAATATGGCAACTGTGGTTTCTGCAAAAAAAATTATTAAATAATACTATTTATTTTTATATTTACTAAATCGCTTTGAAAAAAATTATTTATATATTCTACTTTTTTTTAATCATTGGCATAAGTTTTTTTATAAGTTGTGCTAAAGAAGAAGTAGAGCCCGATCCTATTGTTTCACAAAGTAAAGGTAATTTTAATTACTCTATAAATGGGGCGGCTCTTCAAAAAGCAGACTCTGCTGTTTATTATGCTTTAAACACAACGGTATATGCATACAAAAATGGGACATCTACTACTTTTGAAATCAACTTATCTGAACTGATCGCTGGTACTTATAATATTTCTTCTGCTACCGGAAATGAATTTAAATATACTACTAATGCAGTAGAATATAATTTTACCGGTGGTAATTTTATTATTAGTTCAAATACCAATAATAAATTAGCCGGCTCTTTTAATTGCTCTTTGTCTAGCGGCACATTTACTAGTGCTACAGGTAACTTTTCCGACCTCCCTAGACGTTAATCTTTTTTTATTATTTAACATTAGTTTTAGCTTTTTTTTATCAACTTTATGGCTCAACTTTTGTTTATTTAACGTGTCTAATTTTAGATTCAAAAATTTTATAGCATCCCCAACATCTAAATTTGATGAACTGTTTAAACTATTTAAACAACTCATCACTCACACTAGTGGCGACGTTAGCGAAGCCTTAGACTGGTTTAAAGAATTAGATAAAGAATATAATTTAACTAGTGCTGATTATACGCTTGAAGATTTTATTGCTGATTTAAAAAAACAAGGCTACTTGCGCGAAAAGAAAGATGGCAACGGCGGTTTAGTAATCACCGCTAAAACCGAACAGGCTATTAGAAATAACGCTTTAGAACACGTTTTTGGAAAACTAAAAAAAGGTGCCGCTGGCAATCATAACTCTGGGGTATCAGGGATAAATGGAGAGGAGCAAAACAACGACTTGCGAGCATTTGAATTTGGCGATTCGCCTCAAAATATTGCTATGGTAGATTCTATTAAAGAAGCTCAAAGAAATCACGGCTTCGAGAATTTTAAACTTACCGAAAATGATTTATTAGTTACCGAACAAGAATTTAAAACTCAAACCGCTACGGTATTAATGATTGACATAAGCCACAGCATGATTTTATATGGCGAAGATCGAATTACTCCCGCAAAAATGGTTGCTATGGCAATGGCCGAAATGATTAAAAGAAATTATCCTAAGGACAGCCTCGAAATTATTGTCTTTGGCGACGATGCTTGGCCAATACAATTAAAGGATTTGCCCTATTTACAAGTTGGTCCATTTCACACAAATACTGTAGCTGGCTTAGAATTAGCAATGTCTATTCTTAGAAAAAAAAGAGCGGCTAACAAACATATTTTTATGATAACAGACGGTAAGCCTTCTTGCATAAAAGAAAATGGAAGCTATTATAAAAATAGCAATGGCTTAGATCGCCGCATAGTTAACAAATGCCTTACTTTAGCCGCAAGCTGTAAACGAAACAAAATAGATATTACCACCTTTATGGTAGCCCGCGATAATTATTTACAAAACTTTATTGATGAATTTACCGAAGCAAATCAAGGAAAGGCTTATTTTACTGGCTTAAAAGGCTTGGGCGAAATAGTTTTTAGAGATTACACCAACAAAAAACGAAAAAAAATATAATCATATCACGTAATTTTATACTGTAGCTAAAATGAACAAGAATCAAAACATTAATACATTAGGTCAATTAAAAAAAACTAATTATCAATTTGTAAGTATTAAAGATGAGTTAAGAAATAATTTAATTTTAAAACTTAAAAATAAAGAATCAATTTTTAAAGAAATTTATGGTTATGAAGAAACCGTTATACCCGAATTAGAAAGAGCAATTTTAAGCAGACATAACATTTTATTTTTAGGTTTAAGGGGGCAGGCAAAGACTAAAATGGCTCGGCAACTTATTAATTTATTAGATGAATATATTCCGGTAATATCAGGCAGCCCATTAAACGATGATCCTTACAAGCCCATATCTAATTTCGCCATTCGTTTAATCGCCGACCTTGGAGATAACACTCCTATCCATTGGATACACAGAAACGAGCGATATTCAGAAAAACTAGCAACTCCCGACGTAAGTGTAGCTGATTTAATTGGAGATCTTGATCCGATTAAGGCAGCAAATTTAAAATTATCTTTTTCAGATGAAAATGTAATTCATTATGGTTTAATTCCTCGCAGCAACAGATTTATTTTTGTAATTAACGAGTTGCCCGATTTACAAGCGCGTTTGCAAGTAGCTCTTTTTAATATTTTGCAAGAAGGCGATGTGCAAATAAGAGGCTTTAATCTTCGAATCCCTTTAGATGTTCAGTTTTTATTTACTGCCAACCCCGAAGATTATACTAATAGAGGAAACATAGTTACTCCTCTCAAAGATCGTATTGGCTCTCAAATTTTAACTCACTATCCAAATTCATTAGAACACGCTAAAAAAATAACACAAAGTCAAGCTAGGCTTGATCAATTGCAACAAAGTATTGAAGTGCCAGAGGTTTTAAAAAATTTAGTTGAACAAATTGCAATAGAGGCTCGTGTAAGCGAATTTGTAGATGCTAAAAGTGGCGTTAGTGCAAGGTTAACAATAAGTGCATACGAAAGCTTAGTTAGTGCTGCTGAATTAAGATTTTTAAAACAAAATCAGCCATATTCTTTTGCTCGCATTGGCGACTTATATGCGGCAGTGCCTGCTATTAATGGAAAAATTGAGTTGGTTTACGAAGGCGAACAAGAGGGGCCAGCAATTATAGCACAAAATTTAATTAGTATTTCAATAAGAAATTCCTTTTTACAATTATTTCCAGATCCAGAAAAATTAAAACGTAAAAAAGAATCCTCAGATTATTCAAAAATCATAAATTGGTTTTCTAATAACAATATTTTAGATTTACTCGATCATGAAAAAGATTCTGTTTATTCAAATGCATTGAGCTTTGTTGAAGGCCTTGAAGAACTGGTTACTAAATACCATCCTAAAGCGAAAGGAAATGATAAATTGTTGCTAATGGAATTTGCGCTTCATGGCTTAGCCGAACATTCTTTGTTAAGCAAAACAAAATTAATTAGCGGCGTAAGTTTTAAAGATTTATTTGGCTCTCTGCTCAATCAAAATTTTGATAATAATTAATTTTGCGAATGATGTTTTGCAATAAAATAATTATTTTCTAATTTCTCTTTATTATAATTTAAAGCTAAGCCGGTTTCCAAATCAATTAAAGAGCTTCCTGATTGCTCTAAAATACATTGGCCCGCAGCGGTATCCCACTCCATAGTGGCTCCAAAACGAGGGTATTCGTGAGCCAGCCCTTCGGCTACTAAACACTGCTTAATGCTGCTCCCAATATTTTTTAAACTAATTGGACCATATAAATTTTTTAATTTTTCTAAATGCATGTTAATTTCTCTGCTTAAATGTGAATGGCTTGCAATTACAGTATAATCTAGCGGAGGCGTTTGTATCGGAAGCTTTTGAGCTTGATCTAATACTTGTTTATTAATTTTATTTGGTAAAGCACCTTCAAAAAGTAATTTAAAACTCCCTTCATTTTTACTGCCAAAATAAATTGTTTTTTTTACCGGCGCGTATATTACACCTATAACAGGGCTACCATTTAAAATTAGTGCTATGTTTACCGAAAACTCTCCATTTCGCTTTACAAATTCTTTTGTTCCATCTAAGGGATCTACTAACCACATGTGGGTCCATAATTTTCTTTCCGAATAATTACTTATTATTTCTTCTTCGCTAACTATAGGAAAGTTTGAAGGAGCTAGCATTTTTAAAATTGTTTCGCTCGAGCGTTTGTCTGCTAGAGTAACAGGCGTGTTGTCTGATTTTATTTCAACATAAAAGTCCGTGTTATAAACTTTTAAAATATCCTCACCGCCAGCAAGAGCGGCATTTATAGCTAATTCTAATAATTCATTATAATTCATTTATTCCCTAATTTCTATTTCAAAACCCTTGCGCTTCCAATCATCAAAGCCTTTTTCGAGGTTAGCTATCGATTTAAAGCCATTATTTAACATTAACTCAGCGCACTCACCACTTCTTCCGCCTCCTGCACAATAAATTAAATACGATTTATTCTTATCTAATTTTAAAATAATCGCCTCAGCGTTTTTGTCTAAAAAATCTATTTGTTTTGCTCCCTTTATTTTTCCTTTTGCCTCAATTTCTTTAGTTGTTCTCAAATCAATCAATATCGATTTTTTTCCATCTACTTGTTTTTTAAATGCGGTGGCGTCTAAATTCTTAATCGTTGCTTGAGAATATAATTGAGAGCTAAAAAATAATATAGTTAAAAATAATACTTGTTTCATAAAAAAAATATTTCTTTCTATTGATGAGGGCTAAAACACTTTGGTTTTGGTTATTATTATTGAAAATAAATTAAGATAAATTTAATAAAATAAATGTTTTTTACTGCTGTTTTTCCATCCTGCTTCGGATTTATACTCTGCAAAATAAATAACAATGTCCGCCTCGGATTTATAATCGCAAAAATAAATTGGAAATTTAGCTTCTGATTTGTATTTGGTAAAAAACCAAAAGCCTTCGTTGCCATTAGCCTCAGATTTATAGTCGCATTTATAAACTAATAGGTCGGCTTCTGACTTATACTGGGCTACAAAAACTTTAACTTTAGCCTCAGATTTATACTGCACGCTAAAAATAGGTTGAGCATTAGCGACAGAACATATCAAAACAATAAACACAAAAATTGACAGGATGATTTTTCTCATTCTAAGGCTCGTTTTATTTTAAAATATACATTTGGCTTCTGAAGAGCCTTGAATTAAAAAAGTAATCAATAATGTGATGAACAAAAAATTATTTGTGGTAATTTTATTTTTTTTCATATATTTTGTTTTTATAAATGTATAAAATTAAATCGATTAATTTTTTTATATACTAAACTTAATGATAGATAGAGCGTATATAAATTTATCCAATTCAAAAAAACAATAGCATCGCCATTTACTGAGTTGTAAAATCAAGGTTTTTTATTGTTCATATAATTGATATACAGTTTGAAGAAAATAACGATCCTCCACAAAATATAATAATAAGGTTTTTTTTGAAATCAACGAATATTTTATTCAATAAAATCAATAACTTTGTTTAGAAAAAAAATGTTTAAGACATAATTGATTTCACCACAACAATTTGTTGTGAATAAACAACTCAAGAAACGAAAAATAAATATTAAGAAAATTAGAGTCTATGAAAAATTTAATAACAGTTTACACATTAATATTATTTAGTTCTTTTACTCTTTTTAGTTGTGGCGATAATGATTCGAAAGCATCTGCAGTAACAAACGAAACTAATACTGTAGATGTATGTAGATGCCTTACAGAGCCTGGTAATTCTGAGTGGAGCAAACTGAATAGAGATGCGTGTAGAGATGCAATAAGTAAAGAAATAGGCGTTGAAAACTGGGAAAAAGTAAATATGTCTCAAAACCCAGATATTAGTGCAAAGTTTGATGCATTAGCAGAAAAATGCACAGGAAAGAAATGAAGAGGAATTGTGCCCCCTTAAAATTAATTTAATTTTAAAATTAGAATATTATGAAGCAATTTAAATTTTTAGTTATAACGTTTTTATTTCCATTTTTGGGCAGCACACAAAACATTCCTTTCAAAAGGGTCGCGCCATGTACATTTGGCATTGAGCTTCCAGTTGAAATGAAGATCAAAAAAATGTACGAGGATGCTAGTTCCGATTATTGTGATTATGAAGTGAAATTAAAAGATGGTTATAAAATAATGGAATTACACTCTTTGATTAATTCAAGATTTGAACATAACACAATTAATGAACTATATAATATAGCGCTTGAATCTTCAGATTTAAATATTACTTATAAAATCGTTGCTTCGGATTATTTTGTAATTTCCGGTTTAAAGAAAGAAAATGGAAATATTGTTTATTGGAAAAGGGTATTGGGCATTAATTTTGTTAGTGATTTACATATAGAATATAATCAAGCTAAAAAATCTGCTATTGAAAAACACATTGGGAGAATTTCAAAATCATTCACAAGCGATTGAATCAATTTTATAAACTAGTTTTAATAAAAATCACAGATTTATCAGGGCACTAAGCGCGCGATAAAATCATCAATAATTTGTCCCTATAGCACTTGAGCCTTAAAGAATTATGTTTGGCGCAAATAAAGAAAAAATAAATTGTATATTTGATTATACTCTTATTTATACTAGCGATTTTATAAAACACTTTTTATTTTAACTTTAATGAAGATGAAAATAAATAGTTCGTTAATTTTAAAATATCTGATTAAATATTGTTACCTATTATTTTATTGTTTGTTTTGCGCTTTTTTGACAGCAAAAAGTGTTATTCAAGGATTGATAATTTTATATTTTTTAACATACACTTTTTATAAAATATATTAGTTTTAAATAATTAATTTAGATGAAAAAAAATTATTCTTTTGTTAGTTTTAATATGTGCTTGATTTTGAGTTTGCTACCCGAAGAGCTTTTCCTACTAAGTTTGCCGATAGACTAAAATTAAGAATGAGCCCTTCAAGTAATATTGCAATAACTTTTTGCACCTAAAATGAAGCGAGTTAAAAAACCCCATCACCAAATATTTAGAGGAAATAATGCATGCCATAAATAATAAAATTATTTTTATTGCACCCTTAGATTGGGGAATGGGGCATTCTTCTAGATGCATTTCAATTATAAGAGGTTTAAAAAAACAAAACACAATTATTATTGGTGTAACAACAAAAAATATAAAAATCTTTGATTCTTACTTTCCTGAATTAAAAAAAGTTTACATCCCTTCCTATTCAATTAATTATTCAAAAAAAATACCACTTTGGCTTAAACTAATTTTTCAGCTTCCAAAAATATATTTTAAAATTCTCGAAGAAAAAAAACAGCTCCGCGAATTAATTAAATTATATACTATTGATTTGGTAATTAGCGACAATAGATTTGGTCTGTCCAATAAAAAAATTGAATCTGTTTTTATAACTCATCAACTTAATATTCAAGCGCCTTTTTTTTCTAATTTAGTGAACATAATTAATCGAAAATATTTACATCAGTTTAATCAAGTTTGGGTTCCTGATTATGAAAAATTAGATAAAAGATTGTCTGGAAAGCTAAGCGAGTCTTCTCTCATCAATATTCCTACTTTATTTATTGGCCCACAAACAGCTTTAATTCCATCGAACTTTGAAGAAAAAATTAAAATTGAATATAATTATTTAATTCTATTATCAGGCGAAGAGCCACAAAGAACGCTATTAGAAAAATTATTAATTAAATCTTTCACAAAATCAAATAAAAATATTGTTTTAGTAAGAGGAAGCGATTCTAAATTTGAAATAATTAACTCTTCAAAAATAACTTATTTTGATTTTGCTTTCGGAAATGAATTACAGAATTTAATATTAAAATCAGATACCATTATTTGTAGAAGCGGGTATAGCACATTAATGGATTTGTACTTATTAAAAAAAAATAAAATAATCTTAATTCCAACACCAGGGCAAACAGAACAAATTTATTTAGCAACCTATTGGCAAAGAAATTTTGGGGCTAAAACATATCATCAAAATAAAATCCCTCTATTTGATTAAAATTCATTTACTCCCTGAACGGTAGTATATTTCATGGTATACTTTATTCCTGGATTGATATATTTATATACACTATGACTCATTAAGGCTGCTTCGTGAAATCCGCATAAAATCAATTTCAATTTATTTTTATACGTATTAATGTCTCCAATTGCATATATTCCAGAAACACAGGTACTATAATCTTCAGTATTTACTTCAATAGCATTTTTATCCAAATTCAAGCCCCAGTTCTCAATAGGCCCTAATTTTGGACTCAAACCAAATAAAGGAATAAGATAATCGGTTTTTATACTATTTTTTTCTTGGGTTTTTATGTTTATTAATTCAACTTTTTCTAAAACATCATTTCCTGAAACTGATAGAATATTTGTATTAAGCAATAATTTTATTTTCCCCTTTTCAGCTAACTGCATAACTTTATTAACACTATCAGGGGCCCCTCTAAAACTTTCGCTTCGATGAACTAAAGTTAATTCACTACAAATGTCGCTTAAAAATATAGTCCAATCTAAGGCACTGTCACCACCTCCTGCAATTACCATTTTAGAGTCTTTAAACTTTTCAGGATCTAATATCATATAGTTTACCCCTTTTCCATTTTCAAATTTTTCTAAATCTACTACATCTGGCTTTCGCGGCTCAAAGCAGCCTAGTCCTCCGGCAATAATAACTGCTTTAGCTTGAATTTTTGTACCCAAATTAGTCAATAACACAAAATCTCCTTCCGCTTTCTTTTCTAGCGTTTCTATCCGTTCGCCAAGAGTATAAGTTGGTTTAAAAGGTTCTATTTGTTTTATTAAATTCTCAACTAATTCTTGAGCTAAAATAGATGGGTAACCGGGAATGTCGTAAATTGGTTTTTTAGGATAGATTTCGGATAACTGACCGCCAACTTGAGGCAAATAATCAACTAAATGACACCTCATTTTTAATAGTCCAGCCTCAAAAACTGCAAATAAACCAACGGGACCAGCTCCAACAATCAACAAATCTGTCTGAATCATTATTACTAATTTTGTTTGCAAATGTAGGGATTTAAGCTCAAAAAAATCGGAAAATGTCAACTTAATACTGTTAAATTTAACGTAATTATATATTTTAATTTAAAAAAAATTATGCTTTTCTTGTAATATTTAATTATAATAATTACTTTTAAAATCTATATTTAAAATTCATAAAATGAAAAAACAATTACTTTCTATTTTAACAGTGCTTTCAATAAGCACTCTTATAGCTCAAGTTCCAAGCCCTAGCTGGACAATTTCTCAAAACGCATCTTTTTCAATAACAAGTGCAGGGCATCGGTTTTTAGATGTTGTTGATGCCAATGTTGTTTGGCTTGCTGGTTATAATGGCGTTGCTCCGGGTCAAAATGTTAATTGGTTTTCAAGAACAATTAATGGAGGCACCTCATATAATTCAGGAAACATTTATTCTGACACCAATACCTATCAATTAGCAAATTTAGAAGGAGTTGACGCTAATACTGCATGGGCATCTGCATTTATGAACGCAACTTCTAGCATGGGAGCTATTCATAAAACTACAAATGGGGGTTCAACATGGACAAATATGACGGCGCCAGGAATGTATACTAATTCTGCATCTTTCACTAATATTGTTTCTTTTTTAACTCCTAATAATGGGATGACAATGGGAGATCCAGTTAATGGCGAGTTTGAAATTTGGACAACGTCAAATGGAGGAACCTCTTGGACTCAAGTTCCTGGAGCCAATATTCCAAATCCAATTGCCGGAGAATATGGTATCGTTGATTTATATTGCAAACAAGGCACAACTAATTATTGGTTTGGTACTCAAAAAGGAAGAGTTTATCGTTCAACTGATGCTGGCCTCACATGGAACGCAACTTCACTTGGAGCAATCACTTCAACAGTTGTTGAACTAGCTTTTGCTGATGCTAATAATGGAATTATTTATGCTCAAGGAGCTAGTGGCTTAGAAGTTTATAACACTAATAATGGGGGCTTATCTTATAATTTAATTTCTCCTACTCCTGCTAATTTAGGAAGAAATGATGTTTGTGGCATACCAGGGACAAGTTTTTTCGCTTCAGTTGATAACCAAAACATGTTGATTTCATATTCTACTAATAATGGTTTAACTTGGACAGATTGGGGTAGCACAGGAATTGGTTATACTTGTATTGATTTTGCAAGTTCTTCAATTGGTTGGTCAGGTAGCTTTAGCAGTCAAACTACTCCATCTGTTGGTGGTTTATGGAAATACAATGGAGCTACATTTAACTCTGTTTTTTCAATTCCTGTAAACGTTTGTAAAACAGCTGCAACAGTTACAATTTCACCGGTTAATGGTTCTACAGGTACCGGAACATTGTCTTACGCTTGGTCGGCTTCACCTGCAGGAGTTGTTTTCACTACTCCTACATCATCTGTTCCTATAGTTACATTTTCAAACACTGGATCATATACCTTAATATTAACAGTTACCAGCGCAGTAGGAACAAGTACCTCTTCTCAAATTATAAATGTTTTAAATTGTATGCTCCCTGTCCCTAGTTTTACAACACCTTCAAATGTTTGTAATAATGTCCCATTTACTTTAAATAATACTAGCACCGGATCACCAATGCCTGGTATTTCTGTTTCTATTTTACCAGCAACTGGCACAACAGTTTCTCCTATTATTGGAAGTCAAACAGTTTCTATTAAAGTTTCTGCTCCAGGGATATACTCTATTACCCTTGTTGCATCAAGCATAACTGGTTCTGCTGCTGTTACTCAAACTATTTTAGTTAAAAATTGTAGTCCGGCTGTAACTTTTACGGTTCCTCTTCAGGTATGTAATCCAACTGAAACTATACAAACTGTAAATACAACAACTGCAATAGGAGCTTTCAGCTATACCTGGAGCATTAATCCTCAAGCAGGTATTACTATGTTTTCAAATGTTGGTAACAATAAAAAAATTAGTTTTGATTTTACTATTTCAAGTTACACTTTAAGTTTAACTGCAGCTAATGCATCTGGAACAAATTCAGTTCAGCAAATAATTACAGTTTCTCCTTGTGGTGGAGTTGGGCTTTCTGAAAAATCAAGTTTAGAAAATTCTTTCTTTGTTTTTCCAAATCCTGCTCATGATCAAATAAATTTAACATTACCAAATTCTAACGAAACATATAAAATTAAAATGGTAAATGTAATTGGTGCTAAAGTTTTTGAAGAAAAAGTATCAAAAAATTCAAAAGATAATTATTCTATTAATGTTTCAAATAAATCAAAAGGTGTTTATTTTATTACCGTAGAATCTGCTACTGAAAAAGTAACTAAAAAAATAATTGTTGATTAATTTTTTCTGATTTAATTAAAGCCGCTTCAAAACTGAAGCGGCTTTTTTATTATAGTAAATAAATATGCGTATAGTATTTATGGGAACGCCTGAATTTGCAGTTTCCAGTTTAGAAATATTAATAAAAAGCGGGTTTAATGTTGTTGCTGTAATAACTGCCCCTGATAAACCGGCTGGTCGTGGGCAAAAAATAAAACAATCTGCGGTAAAAGAATTTGCGATTAAACAACAAATAAAAATACTACAACCTACTAATTTAAAAGATTCAAATTTTATTTCAGAATTAAAAGCACTCAATGCCGATTTGCAAATTGTAGTTGCTTTTAGAATGCTGCCCGAAATAATTTGGGATATGCCAAAACTTGGCACTTATAATCTGCACGCCTCTTTATTACCTAAATATAGAGGGGCCGCTCCAATTAATTGGGCCATTATTAATAACGAAAAAGAAACTGGTGTTACCACATTTAAAATAAAGCAGGCAATTGATACAGGCAATATATTATATCGAGAAAAGATAAATTTAAATTCGGATATAACCGCTGGAGAACTTCATGATCAATTAATGAAAATTGGGGCTGAATTACTTCTTAAAACAGTTGTTGAAATTAATAAGAATTTGATAGAAGGAAATGAATTAAACTTTATTTCTCAAAATGACGAAAATACGTATCATGCTCCAAAAATAACAAAAGAACTTTGTAAAATTAATTGGAATAAGTCGGGAGATGAAATTTATAATTTAATCAGAGGGCTTAGTCCCTATCCAACAGCGATGGCTTATTTAAATAATGGCGATGATAAACCATCAATTATTAAAATTTATAATTCCTCGTTCAAAATAATTGAACATAATTATGATAACGGCTTGCTAAATACCGATAATAAAACGTTTTTAAATGCCTATTGTAAAAATGGCATAATTCAAATAAACGATTTGCAAATAGAAGGAAAAAAAAGATTATTAATTGCAGATTTTTTAAGAGGAACAAAATTAAACGCTGGTGCTAAATTAGTTTAGTCTTTTAATTTATTCAAAAGATTTCATTTCATACTCTCGCTAAATGCTTATTATCATTCGAAAATTTAATAAATTTCTTGCTTAACCCTCTAAAATAGTAGCTGTTCAGCCATTATTTATTAACAAATAGCTTGTTTATCAACAAAATCAGGCTTTTTTTTGCTACACCTCTTGTTAAATATGGTTTATCCATTAAATTTGTTGCATAATTATATTGTTTAACCATTTAAAATTAAAAACAAAATGAACAAAGCACAATTAATTGATGCTATTGCATCTGGGGCAAAATTAACAAAAGCAGACGCTGGTCGTGCTTTAGATTCTACAATTGAAGCGATTCACAAAGCCTTAAAAAAAGGAGATCGTCTTGGTTTAGTAGGTTTCGGTTCTTTTTCAGTAGCTAAACGTGCTGCTCGTATGGGACGTAATCCACAAACAGGAAAAGAAATTAAAATTGCTGCTAAAAAAGTAGTAAAATTTAAAGCTGGTTCTGATTTAGCTGGTGCAGTTAATAAAGGAAAATAATCTTTATTGAACATTAAAAAAAGAGTCGTCATTTATGTCGACTCTTTTTTATTTTTAAAGTTTTTGAAAAAATTATAATATTTAATTTAAAATTAATATATTAGCGTAATTAATAATTGAGTGCTATTTTGCTCTAACAATTATATAACATTTAATAATAATAATATGAAAAAACAATTACTACTAGGCGCTTCGTTATTAATTACGATCGCTTCTAATTCGCAAACTAAATTTCAGCCTACTGGAAAAATAGATTTTGCAGAAAAAATGTTAAAAAAACAGCAGTTTTTAATGCGAGCAGAGCCTATTTCTTCTCAAAATGCAGTAATTACTCCTTCTAACGATGAAAGCAGCGTCTCTCAATCTGCTAGCACCTCTCAACCTATTAATACTTGGGGCGTTATTGGTGGATCTCAAAATATTTATGGGGTATTAGTAAGTGAATCAAGGCCATTGCAATACAGCGATAATTTAAATGCAGTATCTTTTATTCACAGAAAAAGTGCATCTTATGTAGCTTCGCCTGCTCCTGCTGCTACTGCAGCAAGTGGGGTAATGGTTGCAGAAATATCAAATGATTGGGGCGTAAGTTGGGATAGTACTTGTTTTTGGTCTAACAATACAAATTGGGCTCGATATCCTCAAGGAGCTATTTATAATGCACCAGCAACCAATACTTCAAACGCAATGTCTTCTGCTTATATAGTGGGTTCTGGGCCTTGCACTTCAGCAGCAAGTTCTTGGGTTGGAAACTGGTATGCTAGTAAGCAATTGGGTGGATTAAATTATAATAATGCAGCTAGTACTGCTGTTGGCGCCCAACAATTTCTGACAACTGTACCATCTAATACCGCAGTTGGCAAGCACTCTTTTTCTCGAATTTCATTCTCAAGTACAGATGATGGAAAGGTTAGATCAATCGGAGCTCTTAATACAGATGATGCTGGTACTACTTTTGGTACTATAGCCCGTAAAGGCGCTGCAGTAGTTAAAGGCACGTTTAATTCTGGTGTTTTTTCTTGGACCAGTGACTCCATAATTTGTGCTGCCGCAGTTAGAACTGATGGTGGAAAATCAATGGATGGTCAACCTCAAATGGCATGGAACGAATCTGGAACTGTTGGTTATGTTGTTTTTATTGGCTCAGCTTCAGGAGCAACTCTTTCAAATAAAGGATGGCAGCCAATAGTATACAAAACAACAAATAGCGGAGCATCATGGGCAATAATAGGTGGAATTGATTTTAATAGTCCCAGTATGACTCAGATATTAGATCGTATTCCTTCCATTAACACTTCAACTAACATTACAATCCCTTTCTTTTCTGGTGGAGAAGGAATGGGATTAACTGTCGATTTTAATAATAAACTCCATATTGTTTCTACTTTAGTGGGATCATATTCTAATGATATAGATTCAATTACTTATTCATATCAGTTTGATTCAAACGAAAAATATTCATGGGCTCATGTTCCTGGAAATAGACCATACGTTTATGATTTTATTGGAGATGGAACAACGCCTTGGACATACTTTACTGTTGACTCTCTTTCTTCAGAAGGACCTGGAGGAGGGGCTACTGACGGAGGATACGATGAAAATCCATGGGATGCTGATGCTGGATCTAAAGTAATCTCAGATTCACGTATTCAAACTGGAAGAACCCCTGATGGAAAATACATTATTTATTCTTGGGCAGAGTCAGACACTAACTTTACAAACAATGCTAAAAAATGGAATTCATTACCAAATTTACATGTTCGTTGTTTAGATGTTACAACTGGTTCATTAAGCGCTACAGAGCCTATTATTTCTACAACTTCGCCAGGTGTATCAAGTCGTGCCATGTTTCATTATATGTCTTCTACTTCAGGCTCAGCGGCTGTTTCAAGTAATTCAATTAATATAACAATGCCTTTTACTGTTTCGAATAGTTTACCATACTCTCAATTAACAAATAACAAGCATTGGTATATTTCTTCAGCTTTAAAATTTAAAGTGCCAGGATCAGGTTCTGGAAATGTTAGCATTTTGACTAATGGCTCTGAAAATGCTTCAAACAGTATTATCTTTCCTAATCCTGCAAAAAATAACGCAAGCTTACTATTAGAATTAAACGAAAACAGTTCGGTTGATTTAGTTATTTTAAACACAATGGGTCAAGTTTTAAAAGCGATGAAAATTCAAGGTCAAATTGGTGAAAACAATGTTAATTTGGATTTAAACGGAATGTCAACAGGCATTTATATAGTTAATGTTAAGGTTGGTAATTCTTCAAGCACTAAAAAATTAATTATTGAGTAATTAATTTTCAAGTCGAAAAAATAAAAAACCGCTGTAATTTTTACAGCGGTTTTTTTTATTTTATAATACGCAATAATTTAAATGATTTTCGACGGCTTTTTAGAAGCAGAAATAAAACATAATTATTAGTTTGATCGAACTATTTAAATAAATTAATTATAAAAATTGAATTAATTTTTTAATTAAAATCTATGTTGCATTAAGTTTATATTCATTTAATGTTAGTCTACATTTATTATATTATATTTACCTAATTAATAAAATTTATATAATTCTAACCTCAGAAAAATGTTTAAAAAATTTACTCTAGCTGATAAAATGCTATTTATTGCAGCTTTTCTTTCACTAATTTTTTCAGAATTTCTTTATTTCACCGGAGAAAAGCAGGATGCCACCTTTTTAGGAATTTGGGTGCCTTCGATTTTGGCATTCGGAATTTATTTAAAACTAATTCAGAATAATAAAAATGATTAATATAATTCCATATTTCGCAGGATTAATAACCTTGTTATTTGGAATAGCATTTTATTTTGCTGTTCAATCTCCAAAAAATAAATAAAATTAATTTATTAATTAATACATTTTATTAGTAGTGTATTTCTTAATACTATTATAATTTATAACGATTTTAAATTAAAAAAATGGTCTTTAAATTTATAAGAAATTTTTTTAATCCTAATTATTATGATGTTTTTTTACAGAGTTTGTCGTCCGTTGGATAATTGATATTCTTTTCTTGTGACATTTGTATCAATGCTTAAATTAGTATCATTAGCATCATCTCCATTTCTTTTATACTTTTTTGAAAATGAAGCCAACTCCTCTGAGGAGCTGTAAAGTTTTGCAAAGTCACCGTCAAATACATGAACCTATGCAAATAGAGGCTCATCAACTTTATATTAAAAATTGTTTTTGAAACTTAGTTTTATAATCAAGGCTTGAACTTTACTTTTTGATGGACAACTAATTAATTATCAAATTAGAATTTATGTAATATCTACTATGGAATGGTTTTAAATTTTATGGTATATTATTTTAGCACTAGTTCATTTTTACGCTTTTGTTTAATTGATAATCGGGAGTTTTATGAAATATTTGAGTTATTTTTGTGTACATAAGTATTTTTATCTGACATTAATTAAAAAAAAAACTAATTATCTTTAATTGATTTATGACATATATTCAAGCTTTTATCATTGCAGTAATTGAAGGATTAACAGAGTTTTTACCTGTATCATCTACAGGCCATATGATGATTACCACAGCAATGTTAGGTTTAGAGATAACCCCTTTCGTTAAATTATTTACCATTGCAATTCAGTTAGGTGCAATTTTAAGTGTGGTGGTTTTGTTTTTTAAACGATTTTTTAAGTCTACTAACTTTTATATTAAACTTATTGTTGCTTTTATACCTAGCGCAATTGCTGGGTTAGTTTTAGGCGATTGGATTGATCACCAATTAGAGAATGTTTTTGGCGTAGCAGTTGCTCTTTTTGTTGGAGGTATTGTTTTAGTTTTTATTGATAGCTGGTTTAAAAACTTTAAAGTCACAACTGAGGACAATTTAAGTTTATTAGGCGCCTTTAAAATTGGTCTATTTCAATGTTTAGCATTGTTTCCTGGCGTTAGCAGAAGCGCTTCAACGATAATTGGAGGAATGACACAAAAATTAAATCGACAAACTGCAGCCGAATTTTCTTTTTTTTTAGCTGTTCCCACCATGTTTGCAGCTACAGCTAAAAAGATGCTTGATTTTTATAATCAAGATATTAATATTTCTTCTCATGAAATAAAATTATTAGCTTTTGGAAACTTAGTTGCTTTTATTGTAGCTTTAATTGCTATCAAAACATTTATTGGCATTTTGAATAAGTATGGATTTAAATATTTTGGTTTTTATCGCATAATAGTTGGTGGCATATTAATCGTTTTATTCCTTTTAGGGATAGAAATCTCTGTAGTTTAACATCATCCTGTTGATTAAACGTTTTTATTTCATTTCTATAAGTTTATATATTAAATAACTTTGCTAAATAATTAAATATATTGTGAGCGAAAGATTAACAAAAAAAAGAGTACGGGTCTCTAGTTTTACCGTAATAATAAGTCTATCTATGGTCTTATTTATGTTAGGTGCTTTAGGCTTGTTAATCATTAATGCCAATAAATTATCAAAACACTTTAAAGAAAATATAGGATTTCAGGTATATTTGAAAGATACAGCAACCTCTGTTCAAACA
This sequence comes from Chitinophaga pinensis, assembly GCA_945887955.1. Classification (GTDB taxonomy): domain Bacteria; phylum Bacteroidota; class Bacteroidia; order B-17B0; family Aurantibacillaceae; genus Aurantibacillus. The sequence goes on from CAMCZO010000016.1 coordinate 38,017, forward strand.
GATGCTTTAATTCAGGAATTAAGTAATTCGAAATTTACAAAACAAGTTTTATTTGTCAGTAAAGAAAAAGCTGCACAAAAACTTAAGACTGATTTAGGGGAAGATTTTGTCTCTTTTTTAGGCAGCAATCCATTATTAAATTCAATAGAATTAAAAATAGAAGAAAGGTATGCCAACATCGACACCTTATTAATTATTGAAAAACAAATACTCCAAAATAATTTTGTAAAAGAAGTTGTTTATCAAAAGGACATGATAAATAATTTAAATAAAAACACTAAAGCAGTTGCTTTTTTTATACTTATTTTTAGTATTGCTCTATTGATAGTAGCGATCGCTTTAATCAATAATACAATTAGACTTTCTATCTATTCGCAAAGGTTTTTAATTAGAACAATGTATTTAGTTGGAGCAACCCGCTCTTTTATTAGCAAACCATTTATATTTAAAGGATTTAAACAAGGCATTATTGCAGGTATAAACGCTTCAATTATGTTAATAGCTTTCTTAATATTAAGCACTAAATTCATTCCCGATTTATTACAATTACAAGACGAAAATATATTATTAATTTTATTTGGGAGCATCGTTTTATTAGGTGTTTTTATTTCTGGCCTAAGCGCATTTTTGTCTGTTTCCAGATATTTGCGTTTAAAAACAAGTGATTTGTATTTTTAAATATTCTTAACTTTTAGTTTTTAAAAAATGATTATATTTGTTTTTATATTAATTTAAATTATTATGGAAAAAAATTTTAGAAGTACAGATATCGATAAAATAGAATATACCACATCGGTAGGAGAAAATAAATTACTTCGTTCTTCTTTCTCTTGGATGGCTTTAGCAATGCTCCTTTCTTCTTCTGCTGCTTTTTTGTTTGCATTTAATCCTGATTTTACTGCACTTTTATTTGAGCAGTCTGATGCAGGGCTTAAACCTACAATATTTGCCTATGTTGCTATGTTTGCTCCGCTTGCTTTTGTTTTTGCAATTAGCTTTGGATTAAACAGAATGTCTTATTCAACTTTAATAATTTTATTTGTAGCCTATTCTATTGTTAATGGCATCAGTTTTAGTTTTATTTTTTTTATATATGAATTGGGATCAATTGCAACTGTTTTTTTAAGTACCACTGCTTTATTTGCTATTATGGCAATTGCGGGTTATACCACTAAAACAGATTTAACAAAATTAGGTAGCCTTTTAATGATTGGGGTTGTTGGAATTTTTGTAGCGTCTTTAATTAATATGTTTATGAGTAGCGAAAAAATGGATTACATCATTAGTATTCTTGGCGTTATTATTTTCACAGGCCTAACAGCTTATGATGTTCAAAAAATAAAAAATATTGGTCATGAGATTGGAGATTCTGAAAGTGGAAAAAAATTAGGTTTAATGGGGGCGCTTACCCTTTATTTAGATTTCGTTAATTTGTTTCTGTTTTTGCTCAGACTGTTTGGAGGTAGAAAAAATTAATTACTTTTTTTAATAATTTATATCCAATTTATTAAATCTCATCAGGTTTAATATTATTTTTATTTCTTTGTTTTAAATTCTTCTTTCTACAGAACTATCCTTTATAAAATTTACTACAAATTTTAGATAAATTAAAAGAATAGGCCATCTAACTATCTAGATTAAACTTACTAATGCGTGAAACCTCTTTTTTATTGAGTAAAGCGTAGCTTATTCAAATTATTTTATTTTTATATTTGTTATGTCCCTAATTCTAAGAATATTTTTCTTATAGAATTTTCTAGGATAAATAATTTTATAAATGAATTTGAAAACGATAAATACAATTAAAAAGGTAGTACTTATTTATTTAATTATTCTTTCTAATGTTTGTTTTTCTCAAAATAGTACTTGCGCCAACGCTACTCCTTTTTGTACTGGCAATGTTATGAATTTTCCTGCAGCAACAAATGCTGCAGCTGCTCAACCAGGGCCTAATTATGGTTGTTTGGGTTCTCAGCCAAATCCCGCTTGGTTTTTTATGCAAATGAATACATCTGGCCCCATGTCAATTGTAATGTCTGCTAATTGGGATATTGATTTTATTTGCTGGGGTCCTTTTCCTAATATGGCTGGAGCCTGTAGTAATTTAACTCAAGGTAATACACAATCTTGTAGTTATTCTGGTTCAAATACCGAAACTTGTACCATTGCAAATGCAATTGCAGGGCAATTTTATTTGTTATTAATCACTAACTTTTCAAATCAAGTACAAAATATAACATTTAGTCAGAGTAATGCTAATACTCCAGGCGCAGGTACTACAAACTGCGGTTTAGTTTGTTTAATTAGCGGTACCAATACTGGCGTTATCTGTTCAGGTAATACAGCCACTTTGTCAGTTTTGCCATCTCCTGCAACCAGTTCAGCTGTAACCTCATATACATGGCTTGCGCCAGGAGGATTTTCAACTACTATTTCGCCCATAATTACACCAAGTTTACAAACTACGATAACATATACGTTAAGGGGCAGTACAGCTAATAGTACCTGTCAGTCATTGTCTACTGTTACTGTCGCACCCAATCCAGTATTTACCTTAACGCCATCCAATCCAAGTATCTGCCAGGGGGGTAATTTTTTTGCTTCTTGTAATTTTGCAGCTGGGTCTAATACCACTGCATTTGCGTATTCATGGGCGCCTAATTCAGGAGCAGGTGTTTTTAATCCTTTTTTACCAAATACTTTAATTAATCCTCCGCTCATTACCCCAACCATAGCTATAGTAGTTTATAGTGTTGTTGTTACGCCCACCATTTTAAGTTGCCCCGTAACACGAACACTTGTTTTAACGATTTATAATCCTACTACACCAAGCCTTAGTAT